>DATLIO010000363.1:0-8872 GCA_035539355.1 Luteolibacter sp. | reverse complement strand
GGATGGAGCGCGTGGATGGTTTTTTGGAAAACAGAGGGGCGCAGGCGGCCAGGGCAAGAAGCGGGATGAGAAGCAGGAGGAATTTCATGCGCGCGGGTGGGCGGAATCGTAGGCTTCTTTCAGGCGTTCCTTGGTGACGTGGGTGTAGATCTGGGTGGTCGAGAGTGAGGCGTGGCCGAGAAGGGATTGGACGCTGCGGAGATCGGCTCCGGCGTCGAGCAGGTGGGTGGCGAAGGAGTGACGCAGTTTGTGGGGTGAGATCTTGAAGGGGATCGAGCTGAGTTTGAGATACTTCTTCAGCAGCAGATCGATGGCCTGCTGGGTGATGCGTTTGCGGTGGCTGCTGATGAAGAGCGGGCCGGAGGCGACGGAGGCGTCGGTTCGGTAGCGTTGGATCGCGTTGATGGCCGGCGCGCCGATGGGGACGATGCGTTCTTTCGAGCCCTTGCCGGTGACGCGGACGGTTTCACCGAGGAAATCGATGTCGCGGACGTCGAGTGAGATGAGTTCGGAAATGCGGAGGCCGCTGGAGTAGAAAAGTTCGAGGATCGCGGCGTCGCGCAGCGGGATCCAGGTGAATGACGCCTTTCCCGGCGGGATGCGGAGAGGGAGCGTGAGCAGTTCGTCGATCTGTGAAACGGTGAGGACGACGGGTAGCGACTTCTCGGTTTTCGGAAGCTGGACTTCGGCGACGGGGCTGCGGCCCAGCCCGCGGCGGAGGACGAGGAATTTATAGAAGGATCGGAGTGCGGCGAACCGAAGACGGATCGTCGAACGCTTGAAGTCCTGTTTCATCAGATGAAACAGGTAGTCGCGGAAATCGTCGGACGTGGCGTCGCGCCAGGTGGTGAATTTCACGCCGCGCCAGATGCGGTAGTTGTTCAGCGCTTCGCCGTAGTTCGCGAGGGTGCGCGGGGATGCGGATTTTTCGGTGGCCTGGAAATCGAGGAACGCGGTTTCTTCGGCTTCGGCCATGGCACGAGATATAAGTGGATTGCCGGGCGATGCCAAGAACCGGGTCAGTCTTGCTTGAAATGATCCCATCCGCCGGAGAGTTCCATGCCTTCGCCGGGCGGGGTGGTTTTTCCGATGACGGTGAGGGGAAGATCGGGGAAAATTTCAGGCCAAGTTTCGAGCAAGCCGGTGGTTTGGTCCGGCGGGAGCGAGAACAGCAGCTCGAAATCCTCGCCGTCGCCGATGGCTTGTCGCGCGGTGGCGTTTTCCGAAAGGGGAAGTGCGGTCTCATCGATGACGAAGCCGCAGCCGGATGCGGAAGCGAGACGGGGCAGATCTTTGCCGAGTCCATCCGAGAGATCCATCATCGCGGAGGGTTTGAAATGGCGGACGAGCCATGCGGCTTCGGCGATGCGCGGGGTGAAATCGAGGTGCTTTCCGGAAAGCGAGCCGCCGAGTTTTCCGGTGACGAGGAGATCGTGGCCGGGTTTTGCGGTGGAACGGAGGACGAGGTGTCCGCGTTCCACCCTGCCGGTCGCGGCGATGGAGATGAAGGCCGGTGCATTTTCCGGAGCGGACGAGGTTTCGCCACCGGCGAGGGTGGCTCCGAAAAGCGCCATGCAATCGCCCATGCCACGGTAGAAATCCTCGATCCATGAAACCTCGGTCGACTTCGGCAACGCGATGGTCACGAGGAAATGCTCGGGCTCTCCGCCCATCGCGGCGAAATCCGAAACGACGCGGGCGATGGCTTTCCAGCCGACGGCGCGGGCGGGTGCCTCCCGGGTGAAGTGGATCGATTCGACGAGCGCGTCGGTTTTCAGAAGGCGGAGCATGGGCGAGCCCGGCCCCGGATCGATCACCGCACAGTCGTCGCCGGGACCTCCCGCGTCCGCCTCGGCGTGAGGCACAAGTCGGACCAGCCTTTCGATGAGCGCGTCCTCGCCGATGTCCCGGAGCTGTTTCATCGGTTATTGCGGTGGGATGAGGTGCGGGTAGGCACGGGCGATCAGCTGAACCACGACGGTGAAGCCGTTGAAACAGAAATGCACGGCGATGGGGGCCCAGATGGATTTCGTGAAATCGTAAACCGCCGCAAGTGCCATGCCGACGATCGTCAGTGGCAGTAGCGCGGTGAGATTTCCGTGGGCGGCGGCGAAAATCAGCCCGGAACAGAGGATCGCGATGCCGGTGCCGGCGTATCGTTTCGCGACTCCGAAAAGATAACCGCGGAAGATGATTTCCTCGCAAACCGGCGCGGCGACCACGGCGGCGACGGCCATGAGGGCGACGACGACGGTGTCCTTGGATTGCTGCAGGACTTTCACCGATTCCTGGATCGGTTCGGCTCCCAGCGATTCCATCCACTCCATGTATTTCAGGGCGTGGAGCACGACCATTCCGCCGATCAGCAGGCCGGTGATGATGGGTGTCGCGACGAACAACCACAGCGCCCGGTTCTGGGCGGTCCAGTGCGGCCACCGGAGGCCGAGCCAATCGACCGGGTTGATGCGCCAGACGACGAACATCATCGTGATGCCGGCGATGATGAACTGGAACAGGATCGAGGTGACCAGCGCGCCGCTGGTGTATTCGATTTCCGCGGGATCGGCCGCGGCGGTCGAGAGGCCGAGCGCGCCGAAAATCAGGATGATGAGCCCCGCGAATGCGAAATCGAGTTTCCGGTAGGGCCAGACCGGGATGCCGGAAACGACGGGCGGAGGATTTGCGGACACGGGATCCGGCGACGTCACGGGAATCGTGTAAGGGTCGTTTGGATCGGGAAAATAGGGTGGCGGCTCCGGGAGGAGGGGGGGCTGATTCCGCCGCCTGTTCGAACGGACCCCGGCCGCGATGATAAAAATCCCGATGGCGATGCCGAAGGTGGCGGAGAGAATGGGGACGGTCGGATCGGACATGGAGGTCGGCGGGAGGATTCTGCGGCGGGAAGGGAGGTTCCGCCAGAGGGAAAAAGAGGGCTTTCGGAGGAATGGATCTTCAGGTGGAGCTTGTCACGCGGGGGCTTGGAACGAAGGATGGAACATCGCTGCAGGAAGGACAGACGGCGGATCGGGCGGAAGTGCCTACCGCAGGATTCTCAAGAAGAGTTTGCCGGAACCGGTGATCGCCTTGATGGCTTTCATCCTCGGGATCTGGATGTGGAACCGGTATTTCACGCCGGAACTCGAGTATGCGCCGGGAACGGAGCAGATCGCGCTGGTGAAGATCGACCGGGACCTCCGGCTCGCCGATGCGACCGCCGCCGATCCCGCCTGGCTGCGGAAATTGATGGGCGCCGGCAGCCGCGAGGAGGTTTCAGCGGATGCATTGAAGGCGCTCGCGAAGCTCGAAGCGTGGCAGGCGATGGGGAAAGACAGTGCCTTCGCCCACGAGATCATCCTGTCGGTGCACCGCGGTGAGATGGTGCCGACGGATCGTGATGAAGGCGGCGGCATGATGAGCTGGTGGCGGGCGAGGATTTACGAAACCTTGGAGAGTCGCGGGGAAATGACCGGCGCATGGCGGGTGGAGTATGACAGGAGCCTGAGGGCCTTGCGGAACCGGGCGATCTGGCTTTCCTCGGCGATGGCATTGGTGGTCGCTGCGGGAGCGTTTTTCCTGCCGTTCACCGCCAAGGTTCTGGTCCGCGGGCTGAAGACCCGAACGAAAGGCTATGCCGCGGCCTGGTCTCCGGCGCTGGGACTCACGGTTTTCATGGTCGCGACGCTGGCATGGATCGGCTATGTCGGGACGCTGGATCTGGGCTTGGAAAGCATCGCTTCCTTTCCTCCGCTGATGGGATTGTTCCTTGATACCGCCGCCAGATTCCTGCCGGTGTTGATCGCGCTGGGATTCCTTTTCAAACGGCCGTCGCACGCGATCCGGGTGCTGGGACTCGATGCGAGGCCGGATCTGCGTCTGGCGTTCGGCATGATGCCGTTGCTCCTGATCCTGGACCTCGCTCTCCGCGCGGCGATGGAAAATCCCAACACCACCGAACCCGGCGGGGGGCTTTCCCTGTCGGATGCCGGGGTGAGCGGCCTGCTGTTCGTGATCGTTTCGGCGTGTCTTGTGGCGCCGTTCACCGAGGAAATCCTGTATCGTGGCGTGCTGTTCCGCTCGCTTTCAAACCGGATGGGCATCATCGCCGCCGCCGTGGTTTCCTCGCTGGTGTTCTCGGCGGTGCATTTTTACGATCTGCAGGGGTTCGTCAGCGTCGCGATCTTCGGTTTCGTCTGCGCGCTGCTCTACCGGGCGACCGGTTCACTGACGACGGTGATCGCGCTGCACGTCATCTACAATCTCAGCATCAAGATCCCGGCATGGGTCTTCTACCACATGCGTCTCGATGGCTGATCAGCCGTGATTCCGCATGAAATCGGCGACCTGGAAAAAGAAATCATCCAGTGATTCGCGGACCGATCCTTCGATGCCACGGGCATCCATCGCTTCGCCCATGCGCTGCAGCCAGCGGTCGCGGGCGGTTTCATCGATCTTGAAATGGACGTGGCGCATCCGCAGACGGGGATGTCCGCGCGTTTCGGTGTAGACCGGATTCCCCGCGATGCGGAAACACAGGAAATCCGCGAGCCGGCGCTCCGAACCTTCCCAATCGTCCTGCGGATACATCGGGCCGATCAGATCGTCGGTCCGGATCCGACGGTAGAATTCGGCCACCAGTTCACGGATTCCGACCTGACCGAGCCGCAGGGTGACTTCCTTTTCCCAAGACATGGGCGGTTTGTGACAACGCGGCGCGCAACCCGCAATCTCACTTTTCACCCAATGAAATTTCCCGCTGCGGCGTTATTTTGTGAAGGAGCCGTCTGTGACCACTATCGCTTGCGGACTCTAACGAATTCCGATAATCAGCCGTGTAGAAATTTCATGAGTTTAGAAGCCGAACCATTCACAGCACCAGCGATCGAGGAACTCGCGTCGCTTTTCCCCGGCTATGCCATCGATTCGCTGATCGCCTGCGGTGGCATGGGGGCTGTTTACCATGGCCGCCAGGTCGCGCTCGACCGGGAAGTCGCGATCAAGGTTCTGCCCCGTGAATTCAGCAACGACGCCTCTTTCCGCGATGGATTCGCCGCCGAAGCGCGTGCGATGGCGAAGCTCAACCACCCGAACCTGATCGGGGTCTACGATTTCGGTGAAGTGGACGGCATGCTCTACATCATCATGGAGTTCGTGCCCGGGCAGTCCCTCTATCACGCCGCTTACCAGACGGCGGTGGAGCAGAAAGAAGCGGCCCGCCTCATGTCGGAAATCTGTTCCGGATTGGCCGAGGCCCATCACCACGGGATCCTTCACCGCGACATCAAGCCGGCGAACATCCTTCTCGATGCCCACAATCGCCCGAAGATCGGGGATTTCGGCCTCGCCCGCCCCATTGGTACGGCGGAACAGGAAGGCGAAGTCATTTACGGAACTCCGCATTACACCGCGCCGGAAGTCCTCAACAATCCCCGCGGAGTGGATGCCCGGGCCGACGTGTTTTCCCTCGGAGTCGTCCTGCATGAGCTGCTGACTTCGAAACTTCCTGCGAACGACCCGCGTCCGCCGTCCGCGATCTGCGGATGCAGTCCGAAATTCGACGCCATCGTCAAGCGGGCGACCAACCCCGTGACCGCGTTGCGCTATCCGGATGCGGCCGCGATGGAGCGGGATCTCAAGGAACTCGCCGCGGTTCCTGCCTATGCCGCGGCCGCCCGTGCCGGCATGCACCGCCCGCCGGAAGTGCGCCGTCCACGCGCGAGCCAGACGGTCGTGAAAACGTCGGGAGGTTCGGGTGCTTTTGGATGGCTCCTGCTGCTCGCCCTGCTCGGTGGCGGCGGCTATTACTATTACACCCACCATTACAAGAAGCCGGCACCTGCGCCCGCGCCTGTCGAGGAGCCGCAGAGCCGCCTCGAAGTGAAGGATTTCATCCCGCCGAAGAAAACCGAACCCGAACCGAAGCCGGATCTTGCGCCTCTTCCGGGTGAAACCTCCGGCAACACCGGCGGTGGCGGATCGAAAATTTTCGACACCCCGACCGCTCCGCTCGGCACGCCCGTCCCGGTGAGGGAGACCGTGGGGCCGAAACCGATTTTCGCGGTCGAACCGTTCCTTGAGAGAGCCCGCAACATCATGGCCTCCAAATCCGACGGATCGATCCGGACCCGGCAGTCGAAGCTTTCCTCGAATATCGACACCTTCGAGCGCGAAGTCAGCCGCGCCACACGGAAAGAAGGCCCGGAGGCCTCGGCCGCGGGTGCCGTCGCCATCAAAGCGATCCGTGAAAACCGCAACCGGATTCCGGATGTTTTCGCGATCGAAGGAGTGTCGGACACCGTTTATACCGAAGCCTACTCGGCGGCGATCAAACGCCAGGAAGCTGCGGACACCGAATACTTCGGATCCCTCCAATCCCAGGCCGCGCTCTACATGCACGGCCTCCAGATGCAGATCGAGCGTCTCGAAAATGATCCCGGGGCCGTCGAGCTTCTGATCAACGAAATCCGGACCACCCGCGAGGATCCGACCCATTTCGGGAACGTGATCGATCCATCGAAAAAATGATGTTCTCCGGAACACCAATTCCCGCTGGCGGAACTATTTTTCCGGTCTAGAGTTGCGGCGTGCCCGCCAAAAAGACCCCGGAAACGACCTCTCGGAAAAGCGCCATCGTCCTGCGTGGCTGCCGCCAGCACAATCTCAAGGGCCTCGATCTCGATATCCCGCTCGGAAAACTGACGGTCGTCACCGGCCCGTCCGGGTCGGGGAAATCCTCGCTCGCCTTCCACACGCTCTATGCCGAGGGCCAGCGCCGCTACGTCGAAACCTTTTCACCCTACATCCGCCAGTTCTTCGACCGGATGGACAAGCCGGCGGTGGATCACATCGATGGCATCCCGCCGGCCATCGCGATCGAGCAGAAGAACATCGTCCGCACCACGCGTTCGACGGTCGGCACGCTCACCGAGATCAACGATTACCTGAAGCTGCTCTACGCGCGCGCCTCGACCGGATACGACCCGCATACCGGCGAATCGATCCAGCCGGACTCCCCGGAATCCGCCGCCGCATGGGCGCATGAAAATTTCGCGGAGAAACCGGCGCTCATCACTTTCCCGATTCCGGTTCCATCGGGCACCGGTGTCGCCGAGCTTTTTCCCTTCCTCAACCAGCAGGGCTATCTCCGCGTGTGGATCCGCGGAGAAATCCACCGCACCGACGATGCCCCAAGCGCGGATCTGCGGATCGGCTCGACCATCGATGTCCTGCAGGACCGGGTCACCGTCAATCCGGCCAGCGCCACCCGTCTTCTGGAAGCGCTCGAAGCCGCTTTCGCCCTCGGCAAAGGCCACGCCACGGTGCGCGGGGACGGGCTTTCCCGCACCTTTTCATCCGGTTGGACCAACCCGGCCACCGGCTTCACCTTGCGGCCGCCGACCCCTTCGCTGTTCTCCTTCAACAATCCGCTCGGTGCCTGTCCGAAATGCCGTGGTTTCGGAAGGGTCATCGACATCGATCTTGAAAAAGCCGTTCCCGACCATTCTCTGACGATCTCCCAAGGAGCGATCAAACCGTTCCAGGGCGAACGCGGGGATGAATGCCAGCGCGATCTCGTCCGTTGCTGCACGGAGCGGGGCGTCGATCTCGACACGCCTTGGGAGGACCTCGATCCGAAGGTCCGGGAATGGATCTACTATGGGGATCGTAGGAAGCCCGAGCTCACTTCCGATGAACTGGAGGAACTCTGGCGTTCCGGGGATTGGTACGGGGTGAAAGGCTTCTTCGACTGGCTCGAAACGAAAGCCTACAAGATGCACGTTCGCGTCTTCCTTTCGCGTTACCGGTCCTACACCGCCTGTTCCGTCTGCCGTGGGAAACGGCTCCAACCGGAAGCGCTCTGTTACAAGATCGAAGGCAGGATGCTTCCTGATCTCTGGTCGATGGCCGTTTCCGATCTGCTGCCTTGGTTCGGAAACCTGCGCTCCTCCATTTCCGAAAAGCGCACCATTGATCCGACCCTCGGCCTCGTGCTGACGGAAATCACCTCTCGGCTCAGTTATCTCGATCAGGTGGGGCTCGGCTATCTCACCCTCGACCGCCCGACACGGACGCTTTCCGGTGGAGAAATCGAGCGTGTCAATCTCACCACCTGTCTCGGCGCGTCGCTCACCGGCACACTGTTCGTTCTCGATGAACCGACCGTCGGTCTTCATGCCCGCGACATCGATCGCCTCGTGGGGGTCATGCACGGCCTGCGCGACAAAGGGAACACGCTGGTGGTCGTCGAACATGAGAACGCCGTGATGTTCGCGGCGGATCACCTCATCGACATCGGTCCTGGAGCCGGCCAGCACGGTGGTTCGCTCGTTTACGAAGGACCCGTGAGCCGCAAGGCGAAATCCGTCGGAACGCTCGCCTGGCTGGATGGCTCGAAATCCATCGCCGTTCCGAAAAAGCGCCGCAAGCCGTCGGGTAAATCCATCACGATCAAAGGCGCCAGCCGCCACAATCTCAAGCGGATCGATGCGGATCTGCCGCTGGGTCTTTTCGTCTGCCTCACCGGTGTTTCGGGTTCAGGCAAATCGACCTTCGCCCATGACGTTCTTTACGCGAACCTCGCGTCGAAGTTGAAGAAGGATCTGGGTGAGCTCGATCCGGCCCCGTTGAAGGAACTACGGGGATCGCAGTATTTGAAGGACGTCCTGCTGGTCGACCAATCGCCGCTTGCGAGGACGCCCCGCTCAACCCCGGCCGTCCTGCTCGGTGCGTTCGATCCGATCCGCCAGCTTTTCGCGTGCACCGAAGAGGCGAAAGCCCGCGAACTGACAACCGGCTTCTTCTCCTTCAATTCCGGTGACGGCCGCTGCGACCGCTGCGCCGGTGTCGGCAGTGAGAAGGTCGAAATGCAGTTCCT
>DATLIO010000362.1:0-1854 GCA_035539355.1 Luteolibacter sp. | reverse complement strand
CCTTGCGGCCGTCCATGAAATGCTCGATCATCGCCCGCTGGGAATCATAAACACTGGCGACGTGCACCCATTGGCCGAGCTTCGAATCCAGCAACGGAGGTGAAACCGCCACATCCCAATCCGTGATTTCGTCCGTCCCCGGCTTCAGGTGGATTTTTTCGTCCGTCAGAACACCGAACCGCAGACGTCCCGAGGAATCGAACTGCCAGTGCGGGCTTCCAAGCGTCACTTCATCCGCGCGGAGCAGCACGTTGAGATGATTGGGAAGCCGGTCCACGCGGACCCATGCCATCAATGTGAGATCATCGTATTTCCCCGGCACCACGAACCTCACGCGATCCGTCGAGCGCGAAAACGAACACGCCGATTTCCCCTCCCATCTTCCAGCCACGATTTCCGAACCGATGACCGTGCCGTTGGTCTGGGGTTGTGCGGAGCCCGCCATGTTCTGCACCTGATTTTCATCACCCGGCACCCTCTGATCGAAAGTGTAGTGGATGACGAGTCCGCGTGTCCGGTGGAAATCGGCCGATTTCTCCAACCAACCCGAATGCCGTTTCGCCTGTTCCCTGCGCATCTCGTCCGCAAGGTCGCCGCTTCCGGGAAACAATCCCGGGTCCGCGTTGAAATAGACCAGCTCGCCGGCATTGGATTTCACCGCATGCCCGCCGGTGACTTCCTGGAAATGATCCGGCTTCCGGCTGTCAGCCACCTGGACCCTTCCGGTGAAAACGTGCAACGCCGCTCCGTGGTTTGGGTCTTCCATCATCCCGAATTCCGTTCCGCGGTCCACGGCGATGAGGTCTTCCGCCACGATCGTGAAGCCGGTTGCCGCGGGAGGAGCGAAAACCCTCACGATCCCCGAATGGAGCTCCGCTTTCATTTCATCGACCAGTCCCACCTCCGCCGGTGCCCGGACCGTCATCTGCGCTCCGCTCAGAAAATCGATCCGCGCGGTGCCGCGCAGCAGTCTGAAATCCCCTGCATACATCGGCGAACCGGAGGACAGGGTGACTCCCTCCCAATCCGCGTCCGCCGCCAAAGCAAGCAACGCCACAGGCTTCTTCAAATCCTCACCCGCTGTCTGTGACGGCGGCCGATCAAATACTCCCGATGCCAACAAAAGCATGATCACCGCCGCAATCCCCGTCGCCGCGGCAATCCACCGGCCTTTGGAAAACGCGATCACTTTCCGTTTCGTGGACCCTGTTCCCGTGACCATCCGTTCCGCCGAACTCCGGAACGCCCACTCCCGCGCCGCCGCATGCTGGCGCAGCCTTTCCCAGAACATCCGCCGCGCTTCATCGGATGATTCCAGAAGCATCTCCAACTCCACCCGCTCATCGGCGGACAAGGTCTGATCGATGTAGGCTTCCAGCAGCAGATGAATTCTCGCTTCGTCCAGCATCGCTCAAACGGGTTTGGCCCCGGGATTGACCTCATCGACCATCAATCTGGCGGCCACGCAGTCACGGAGCAGTGTTCGCGCCCGCGAAAGCGAGACTTTCACCGCCCCGACGCTCCAGCTCATCTTCCGTGAAATCGCAACCGGCAACAGGGCATCCCGGTAACGCATCTCCATCGCCCGGCGTGCCTGCGGAGCCAGCTTGCCGAGGCATTCCTCGAAATAGACCACCCGCTTCTCGAAATCATCCGTCGCCGGCTCCATCGCGTGCAAGGTGTTCAGCACCGAATCCGACAACGTCTCGAACGGCAGCCGTGTCGCCTTGCGCATCTCCATTGCCTTGTAGCGTGCGATCGAACAAATCCACGCCGTGAAATTCGTGCCGGGTTCGAAAGTTTCCGCCTTCTTCGACATGGTGATGAAAGTTTCCTGCACCACGTCATCCACCT
>DATLIO010000361.1:0-1534 GCA_035539355.1 Luteolibacter sp. | reverse complement strand
GGGAGAATGTCGGGGGATCGAGGATGATGCCGTCGAATTTCCGGCCCTGTTTCGCGAAGCGGCGAAGCCAGTGGAACGTGTCGCCCTTGCAGAAATGATGGGCGGAAGGATCGAACCCGTTGTGGGTGAAGTTCCGCTTCGCCCAGTCGAGATACGGTTGGGACAGTTCGAGTGTCGTCGTCTCGGCACCCGCCGCCGCGCCGAAAACGGAGAAGGCACCGGTGTAGGCGAAGGTGTTGAGAAGCCGCAGCCCGGAACCCATCCGGCGGCGGACTTCGGCGCGGTTGTCCCGCTGATCGAGGAAAATCCCCTGCGAGTATCCGGATTGGAACGAGATCTCGAAGTTCAGGCCGTTTTCCTTGGTAAGGAACGGTCCGTCGAACGCCGGACCCGAGAGATGCGTGGGCGAGTCCTTCTGATGCTGATCGAGTCGTTTCCAATAAACGGACCGGTGTTGTTTCGCGAGCCACTCCCGTGCGTCCGGGCGCAGCGAGGAAGTCAACGTCGAGACGAGCCAGCGGTCCGCGAATGTTTCCAGGAAGACGCCCGGCAGTCCGTCGCCGATGCCATCGATGAGACGCAGGGCGTCGGTGGTTCCGTCGGGCAACGGCTGGCGCTTCTGGATAGCGGTGGCGAAAAGATCTGGCATGGGGCGGGCGCAGGTTACGCTGCGGTTCGCCGGGGTGCGAGAGCGTTGTTGGCCGTGAATTTCGTGCGGCAGGGAGTTGCCACGACGTGAATTTTCCGTAGCATGATGGGCGAAATGACCCATCTCGACGATCTTCTCGTTTCCGCGGTTTCTGACGGAAAGCTTCTCCCCGCCGCCAAAACCAACATCGATACGCTGCTCAACGGCACCATCGGCGAGGTGGCGCGGCAGTCGGTCGAGGAACTTGCGGCTTCCGGATCATGGGATGAGTTGAACGACCGGTTTTTTAAGACGCTCGCTTTCGGCACCGGAGGTCTCCGCGGACGGACGATCGGCCGGAAAATCACCGCGGCGGAGCAGGGGATCGGCGGTCCGAACGACCGGCCGCAGTTTCCGTGCATCGGCACCGCGACGATGAACTATTTCAATGTCAGCCGCGCGGTCCGCGGTTTGATCGCCTACACGAAGAAATTCGTCGGTCCGGATCGGAAGCCGGTGCTCGTTTTCGCCCATGACACGCGGCACTTCTCGCGCGATTTCGCGGAATTCTGCGCGAAGGTCTGCGCGGACCTCGGATGCGACGCCTATCTCTTCGAAGGCCCGCGTTCCACGCCGCAGCTTTCGTTCGCGGTGCGTGATCTTTCCGCGGACGCGGGCGTCGTGCTCACGGCGAGCCACAACCCACCGCACGACAACGGCTTCAAGGCCTACTTCAATGTCGGCGCGCAGATCGTCGATCCCCACGCGACGGGGATCATCAACGAGGTCAACGCGATCGCCAGCGAACTGTATGCTCCCGTCGAGGAAAGCGAGCGCGGCACCATCACCATTCTCGGTGTCGAACGGGCCGAGCGTTACAAGGCCCGGCGCAAGACCCTGCGGCGG
>DATLIO010000360.1:0-4027 GCA_035539355.1 Luteolibacter sp. | reverse complement strand
ATCGACGGCATCAAAGCCGCCGTCGGCACCAAGCAGGTCGTCTGCGGTGTCTCCGGCGGAGTCGATAGTACGGTGCTTGCCGTACTTCTCCATGAAGCCGGGGTGAACGTCCGCGCGATCTATGTCGACCACGGCCTCATGCGGAAAAACGAAACCGCCGAGGTGCAGAACAATTTCCACCGCATGGGCTTGGAGATCGAAACCATCGACGCTTCCGAGCGATTCCTCGGAGCGTTGAAAGGTGTTTCCGATCCCGAAGCGAAACGGAAGATCATCGGTGAATTGTTCATCGACACGTTCTGGGACGCCGTCGGTGACGCGGAGATGCTCGCGCAGGGCACGCTTTATCCGGACGTCATCGAAAGCGCGTCGAACGCGAAATCGAAGGCATCGAAGATCAAGACGCACCACAACCGCGTGGACCGCATCCTTGAACTCCAGGCGCAGGGCAAGGTGCTTGAGCCGCTCGCGGAACTTTTCAAAGACGAGGTCCGCGCGCTCGGTGCTTCGCTTGGAATCGCGCATGACATCCTGTGGCGCCATCCATTCCCGGGGCCGGGTCTGGCGGTCCGTTGCCCGGGTGACATCACGGAGGAGAAACTCCATATCATCCGCGAGTGTGACGCCATTTTCATCGGCAAGCTCAAGGAACACGGCTGGTATGACAAGGTCTGGCAATCCTATGCCGCGCTCGTTCCGGTGAGGACGGTCGGCGTCAAAGGCGACGAACGTTCCTACGAGTGGGCGACCAGCCTGCGCGCCGTCATTTCCGAAGATGCGATGACCGCCGATTGGGTGGAGCTTCCTTATGAGATTCTCCGTGAGACGAGCCACCGGATCCTCAACGAGGTGAAGGGAATCAACCGCGTGCTTTACGACGTCTCGACCAAGCCACCGGCCAGCATCGAGTGGGAATGACGGAAGGCGTCGAAGTCACGGGAAACCGGGCGGTCTCGGCATTGTTCCGCGTCTTTGGTGGCGCGGGCAGGCGTGAGATCGCCGATGGCTTCGAACGCACGAAAGCCGGCGGGATGCACGCCGGTGAACGGTTGGTCCTCGGATGGATCGTGCCGCTCACTTATTTCGCGGCGCTTTCCGAAGGGTTGGTGAAAGCGCTCGGCCCGATCGTGGGTTGGTTGCTACTTCTGCCTCTTGGTTTTTTCCTGCTGACCGCGCTGGCTTATTTCGTGCCGGGGCGGAAGACTTCGGTCCAATGGTGGAGCTGGTTGTTGTTGCTGGCCGCATGGGGTTGGTGGCGCAAGGATGCGGGAGGATATGTCTCATGGTTCGCCTGGCTGTGGCTGGGAATCTTCGCGCTGAACGCCGTGGCGCATCTGTTGCTCGCATTCGGGGCGACGATGAAAATCCACGGTTGGCCCGGCATGATCTGGCGGCTCGGGTTGTTCGTCGGTTTGCACCTGATCGCTTTCGTTGTGCATTGGTACGCCGGATGGGGCTGGGCGATCATGGTCGGCCTGTCGATTTCAATGGTCTACTGCGCCGCCGTCTTGAATCCGTACCGGCAATGGCTCGGTCCGGTGAAATCCCGCAACGAAGCGGGGCCGGTGTTGGTCACGATCGATGATGGTCCCTGCCCGGACGAAACACCCCGGCTGCTGGATCTGTTGGATCGGCATGACATGAAGGCGGTGTTCTTCATGATCGGGGAAAAGGTGAGGAAGCATCCCGATCTCGCGAAAGAGGTCCTCCGGAGAGGTCATGAGATCGGCAACCATACCATGACCCATCCGCAGGCGACTTTCTGGTGCGCGGGACCCTGGCGGACCAAACGCGAGATTCTCCAATGTCAGGATGCGATCCGTGACGCGACGGGTGTGACTCCGGTGAAATTCCGTGCGCCGGTGGGGCATCGGAACTTGTTCACGCATCCGGTGACCGAAGAGCTGGGGCTTCAGGTGATGGCGTGGAACCGCCGGGGGTTTGATGCGATTTTGAAAGACCCGAAGAAGGTGTTGCAGCAGATCCTTCCGCTGAGCAGCGGCGACATCGTGCTGATGCACGAGGGAACGGGCATTGCGGAAGATGTCCTTTCCGGAGTTTTGGAAAGACGGTAAGGCGCGATGGGTCATCGCGCCCTGCCGGTTATCAAAGGGTGTGGCCCATCCGGTGCTTCTTCGTTTCGAGATAACGATGGTTGTGCGGATTCGAGGGCAGACTGACAGGCAGCTGCTCGACGATTTCCAAGCCGTAGCCTTCGAGACCGATGATCTTTTTCGGGTTGTTGGTCATCAGGCGGATTTTACGGACCCCGAGATCGTGGAGGATCTGTGCGCCCATGCCGTAGTCGCGGAGGTCGGATCCGAAGCCGAGTTTCTCGTTGGCTTCAATGGTGTCGAAACCCTGCTCCTGAAGTTTGTAGGCGTGGATTTTGGCGGCCAGACCAATGCCGCGACCTTCCTGGCGGAGGTAAAGGAGGACGCCGCCTTCTTCGGAAAGTCGTTCGAGGGCGGTCGCAAGCTGGCCGCCGCAGTCGCAGCGTTTCGATTGGAAGACGTCGCCGGTGAGGCATTCGGAATGGACGCGGACAAGTGTCGGCTTTTCCGGATCGATCTCGCCGCGGGTGAGCGCGAGATGGTGCGAATCATCGGTGAAGAGGCGGTAGAGATGGCAATCGAAGTCGCCGAAATCCGTGGGCAGTTTGATCGTCTCCTCGCGGAAGACGAGCTTCTCCGAGAGGCGGCGGTATTGGATGAGCTGCGCGATCGTGCAGGCCTTGAGATCGTGCTTTTTCTGGTAGGCTCCGAGGTTGCCCACGCGGCCCATCGTGCCGTCGTCGTTGATGATTTCACAGATCACTCCGGCCGGAGGAAGGCCGGCAAGGGTGGCCAGATCGATCGAGGCTTCGGTGTGTCCGGCGCGGCGGAGAACTCCGCCGGGAACTCCCTGGATCGGGAAGATGTGGCCGGGTTTCACAAAGGAATCCGCGGTGGCCGCACTATCGGTGAGCAGTCTGACGGTCAGCGCACGGTCGGCGGCGGAGATGCCGGTGGTGATGCCTCTCGCGGCGTCGATGCTGACGGTGAACGCGGTTTTCTGGCCTTCGGTGTTGCGGCGGGCCATCTGAGGCAGATCCAGCGCTTCGGCGATCTCGGGGCTCACGGGCGCGCAGATCAGGCCACGGGCATGGACCGCCATGAAATTGATCATTTCCGGAGTGCAGAGCGATGCGGCGCCGACGAGATCGGCTTCGTTTTCACGGGACGGATCATCGGCGACGATGACCAACCGGCCTGCGGTGATCTCGGCGATGATTTCGTCGATGGGACTGAAGAGGAGCGGTGAGTCTGACATGAAAGAGAGCGGAATCAGTTGAGGAAGGGATCATCCGGAGCTTCGGCGAGCAACCGGTGCATGGGGGAAAGAGGGCGGAGCAGATCTTTCCAGAGTGTCTTGTCGTGTTCGTGGCCGAGAAGATCCGGCAGCGGACGGGTGGCGATCCAGGTGTTCCGGCGCATTTCGTTTTCGAGCTGGCCGGATGCCCAGCCGGAGTAGCCGATGAACGCGCGCACCAGGGTGCCGGGACGGTGGGAATGTTTGATCGCTTCCTCGGCGGAGATGCGCATGGCCCAGCGGAGACCTTGCTGGTGATTCCACCAGAGGGCGGAAAACGTGAGCTGGTCCCGTTCGACGGGGCCGCCATCGAAGACGGCGAGATTGCGGAGCGAGTTGAAAGCGTCATCCTTGATCAACTCACCGACGACATGGCCGGTGGGATGGTTGAGGATCAATCCGATGGCACCTTCCTGGGGTGAGTGTTCGGCGAGCAGGATCACCGAACGGTTGAAAATCCCGTCACGGAGGGAAGGATCGGCAAGGAGAAGCTGGCCGTTCAGATACATCGGGGAATCGGGTGGGGTGCTGGCCACGGGTTGAAAATAGGGGCGCTCGGGAATGGATGCAAGTGGGGGTTAGGGATTGGGGATTGTCGGCGCATTTCCGGTGGCCAAGGATCGGCCGGAAATGACGAAAAGCGGACCGGACGACCAGAAAACCGCGGGCGGACAGC
>DATLIO010000359.1:0-3338 GCA_035539355.1 Luteolibacter sp. | reverse complement strand
GTTGATCACGTTCGCCCCCGCATCCACCGCCGCGAGGATGGCTTCGGCGATCTTGAAACTGTCCGAGTATCCCTGGGCATCGCCGATCTGATAGGAAAGCAGCGTCGTCAGCGGAGCGACACCCGGGGTAAGCCGCGTGTTCCCGGCGATCATGCTGGCGACCGCGGTTCCGTGGCCGTTCACGTCCCCGGCTCCGAGCATCGCGAGGATCTGCCCGCCGAACGACGAATGCGAATTCACCCCGGTATCGAGAATCGCGACTTTGACGCCTTTGCCCGATCCCGAGTTGTCGCCGGTGATCCCCAGCCATTCCAACAACTGGTTGCCGAAAGCGACCGCTCCCGGCTGCGCGCCGACGGATTCATTTTCGGGAAACACCGCCGGGAAAATCATCCCCAATTTCTCCGTTCCATCCAACAGGTCCGCGAGATCGCCGTAATTGAGGAAACCGATCCGCAGGACATTCAACGCGTCCAGACGGCCCATCACCCGCACCTTGTTGCCGGCTTTTGCGAGGAAAGCCTCCAAGGCGGCCCTGTCCTTGAATTTCAACGTCCGCTGTCCGACGAGAGCCCCCGCGGCCATCGCTTCGCGGTCTTCCCCGAAAGCCGGTCTTTCCCCTTTCCGGAACTTCACCTCCGTCAGGGGAAGTTCGTGCGGCAGCAGAACCTTTTTCGCCGGCGTTTCAGCGGCAAGCGGCTTTGCGCGCTGCGGCGCGGCGCTCTTCGCCACCAGATATCCGGCCACCACGGCGAGCAGAAATCCAGCGATGAACAGCAGCGGTCGGAGTCGCATCATGGTCATAAAACCCCCGGCGGGATCATTCGGCACCAAAAAATTTTCATGATGCCGGCGGCACGGTGCCTCAAAAACGTTTCAAGCGTCTGAACTCTAACCCATTAAGGAAACACCCCGTATTCCATCCCCCCTTTTTTCCTTTCCCCGGGGCTCCGGAAACGCTTCAACAGCCCCGCGGGTAATCTTCCCGTAGATGATGAATGCTTCCTCGGGCGGCACCCCCGCCAACCCTCGTATCGCCGGGGCGGCTCTCGCCGCGCTCGGCATTGTTTTCGGCGATATCGGCACCAGTCCGCTTTACGCGTTCCGCGAATGTTTTGCAGGACCCCATGCCCACAACGTCCCCATCACTCCGCACAATCTCACCGGAGCCGCGTCGCTCGTCGTGTGGTCGCTGCTGCTGGTGGTGTCGGTGAAATACCTCTTCATGATCCTGAAGCTCGATAACAAGGGCGAAGGCGGTATCCTTTCCCTGTCAGCTCTCATCCGTGCCGCGTCGCGGAGACTTGGCGGAGCCGATCCCAAAACCGTGCTGCTTTTCGGCCTCGCCGGAGCCGCGCTGATTTACGCCGACGGCATGTTGACGCCCGCGATCTCCGTCCTTTCGGCGGTGGAGGGCCTCACGGTCAAAGCACCGGATCTCCAACCGTGGGTCGTGCCCATTTCCGTCACGCTGCTCGCCGGGGTTTTCGCGATCCAGAAAAAGGGCACCGCGACCGTCGGAAAACTTTTCGGCCCCATCGTTCTCCTGTGGTTCGTGGTCCTGGGCTTGCTCGGCATCCGGATGATCATCGTCCATCCGCAGGTTCTCGCGTCACTCAGCCCGATCGAAGGGATTTCATTCCTCGTCCGTGAATGGAAACACTCGCTGCCGTTGCTCGCCGCCGTTTTCCTCGCCGTGACAGGTGGTGAAGCACTTTATGCCGATCTCGGACATTTCGGAAAACGTCCGATCCGTGTCGCCTGGTTCTCCGTCGTGTTGCCCGGACTCGTCCTCAACTACCTCGGACAAGCCGCGCTGCTCATTGAAAATCCGGACAACATCCGCAACCCGTTCTTCCTGATGGCACCGGAGTTCCTCCTCTTCCCCCTCACCCTGCTTGCAACGGCGGCCGCGATCATCGCCAGCCAGGCACTCATCTCGGGAGCGTTTTCCCTCACCACCCAAGCGGTCCAGCTCGGAGTGCTGCCGCGTTTCCGCATCCTTCACACTTCCGATGAAGAAGTCGGTCAGGTGTATGTTCCGGCGATCAATTGGTTCCTCGCCATCGCGTGCATCATCCTCGTCATGGAGTTCCGCTCCTCCGCCGCACTCGCCGGAGCCTACGGCATCGCCATCGCCCTCACGATGACGATCACCTCGCTGTTGTTCTTTTCCGCATCCCGGGCCGTCTGGGGCTGGTCGCTTCCGAAAGCCGCCATCGCCACCCTACTCTTCCTTGCCGTCGATGGCGCGTTCCTTCTCGCGAACGCTTCGAAAATCGTCCATGGCGGCTGGCTGCCGTTGCTCATCGCGAGCACGCTGATGCTGCTCATGATGATCTGGATCCGCGGCCGGAAATTGCTCTGGGCCCGTATCCAACGCGATTCCCTGCCGGTCGACATGCTTCTGAAGGATCTCAAGAAGGGCAAGATCCACCGTGTTTCCGGAACCGCCATCTACATGACCGGCGGCGGCGACATCGTTCCCGGCGCGATGCTCCACAACCTGAAGCACAACCAGGTTCTTCACGAACGGTTGATCCTGCTTCACGTGATCACCCTCGACGAACCGCATGCTTCGCCGGAACAAACCCTCACGCACAAGGAATTCGGCGAAGGACTCCATCGTGTCGTTCTCCGTTTCGGTTTCGCCGATGAGCCGGATGTCCCGAATGCCCTGAAACGTTTCCTGCCGGAGGCCATCCGTTTCCAACCGGGCAAGGCGACCTACTTCCTCGGCCGCGAAACCTACGGCGTCGGCAAGAAAGCCAGCATCCTCGACCGCATCCGACTTTCGATCTTCGCGACGATGGCCCGCAACGCCTCACCCGCGACCGCCTATTTCAAACTGCCGCCCGGCCGCGTCGTCGAGCTCGGCGCGCAGCTCACCCTCTGAATCGTGCCCGCCGCCCCCAAACGCTCCATCGCCGGCCGTCTCTATCTGGCCGGAATCGGCATCAGCCTGGCGCTGGCCGGCGGTGTCTTCTTCTGGCTGATGTGGCGCAGCTTCGACCGCGCCCGGCACATGCAGAGCTGGCCGGAAGTCCGCTGCGTCATCCTCTCCTCCGAAATCGAGGAACGCCGGATCGATCCCAACGGCCCGCCGGAATTCCGGGTCAGCATTTCCTACGGCTACGAGTTCGCAGGCGAACCCCGCACCGGAGACCACCTCACCTGGCGCGGCAACCCCTGGACTTCGAAACGTGACGTCCTCGATGACCGGCAGAACGCTTTCCCCGTGGGAACAAGCACGACCTGCCGTGTCGACCCCCAGAACCCGGATTTCTCCGTGCTGAAACCCGATTCGAAAGCTCCGGGTTACTCGATCTGGTTCCCCG
>DATLIO010000358.1:0-4283 GCA_035539355.1 Luteolibacter sp. | reverse complement strand
GGAGGCGCTGGCCCGGAACGGAATGAAATTCACCCAGGCGAATGCGTGCACGGTCTGCACGCCGAGCCGTGTTTCGCTCATCACGGGAAACAGTCCGGCACGTCATCATGTGACGACATGGACCGATCCCAGGAACGCGGCCGACACGGGCGAAAAGGAAAGCGCCCATGACCTGCTTCCGCCGGCCGATTGGTCGAAGGGCGGGGTGGATGCCAAGGATCCCACGCTTTTGCCGAAGCTCTTCCGTGATGCCGGCTACCGCACGATCCTGGTGGGAAAGGCGCATTTCGGCCCGCTGTCGGAAGCTTCGGGGACTCCGGAAAACATCGGCTTCGAAGTGAACATCGGCGGCTCGGGGATCGGCGCGCCCGGTTCCTATCGTGGAGAAGATGAGTTCAATGGGGATCGTCCGGACCATCAGGTGCCGGGTTTGGAAAGCTATCATGGAAAGGACATTTTCCTGACGGAAGCGCTCACGCGTGAGATGAAACGTGAGATCAAGCGATCGATGGACGAGAAGAAACCGTTCTTCGCCTACATGAGCCACTATGCGGTTCACTCGCCGTTCAAACATGCCGATCCCAAGTATGCCGGAAATTATCCCGACTTGTCTCCGGCGGAGCGGGTTTTCGCGACCTTGGTGGAAGGAGTGGATGCTTCGCTCCGTGATCTGCTCGCGTTTCTCGATCAATCCGGAGTCGCGGAGAACACGCTGGTCGTATTTGTCGGAGACAATGGAACGGATGCTCCGATTGCCCTAGGCAAAGACGGCGTCGGACCGACGGCGCCATTGCGTGGCAAGAAAGGCTTTCCCTACGAAGGGGGGATCCGCGTGCCGCTCATCGTTTCGTGGGCGAAACCGGATGCATCCAACGAAGTTCAGCGTCAGTTGCCGATTGCCGCGGGATCGTCCGAATCCGATCTCGTGACGATCTGGGATCTGTACCCGACACTTGCCGGAGCCGCAGGTTTGAAGATTCCGGATTCGATCGAAGGATGCGATCTGAGGCCCTATCTGAAAGGCGATGGCGCTTATCATAGGCCGCAGGAGTTTTTCCTGAACTTCCCCCACAGCCACCAATATCAGGACTTCTACGCGCTTCTGAAAACGGACGGATGGAAAGCCATCCATCGCTATGCATCCGGAGAATACGAACTGTATGATCTGGCGAGCGATCCCTCGGAGCAGATCAACCTCGCCGACAAGCCGGAACACCGGGAACGTCTCATGAAAATGGCGAAGGTCATGAAGGAGAAAGCGGGGGATTCCACGGCGTCGGTTCCCCGGGACCGTTTGAAGCCGGATCGTCCGCCCGTGCCGATCCGGCTTCCGGAATAGGTGCCGGGATATTTGGAAAAGCATCATGTTCTGATGTTTTTCCATGCGGCTTCACTATCGGATTGCCAAGGCTCCGGATTTCAACGACGGGATGGACGACCGCATGAAGACGCGGATCCTATCCAGCCATGAACCGCCAGATTCCCTTCGTCAAAACCCGGTTGTCCGTGATGATGTTCCTCCAGTTCTTCATCTGGGGATCCTTTTTCGTTCCGATGGGCGGATACCTCGCAGGCTTGTTCGCCGGCCGCTCCGGGTTGAACACGATCATCGGTGAGAGCTACGCGACGCACAACTGGGCGGGATTGATCGCACCTTTGTTCGTCGGTCTGGTGGCGGACCGCTTTTTCAACGCGGAGAGGGTGAACGGCATCCTTCATCTCCTTGGCGCCGCGCTGCTCTATCATTGCTCGACCCTCACCGAATCGGGTCCGCTGTTCTGGGGGCTGCTCGCGTATTTCATGTGCTACATGCCCACGCTCGCGCTGGTGAACACGATCGCCTTCAGCAACATCGAAAGCAGCGAGCGCGATTTCCCGCGCATCCGTCTGTGGGGTACGCTCGGGTGGATCGTTTCCGGACTGGTGGTTTCCGAATCGCTGTTCGGCTGGATGCCGTTCCCGGTCCTGCCCGGCATCGAGAACGCCGGTGCGACTTCATTTCCGATGAAACTCGCGGCGGTGGTGAGCGTGATCTACGGTATCTATAGTTTCACGCTTCCCTCATGCCCTCCGGGCGCGAAAGGCACGCCTGTCAGCTTCGCGAAGCTGATCGGACTGGATGCGCTCAAGCTTTTCAAACAACCGTCATTCGCGGTGTTCGCCGCCTGTTCGTTCCTGATCTGCATCCCGCTCGCGTTCTACTACGCGCGGACCTACGAATTCGTCGGTCAGGCGGCCTTCGGAGCGAAAGCGGGCGGCGTGATGGCGCTGGGGCAGGTGAGCGAGCTGCTCTTCATGGCGCTCGTGCCGTTTTTCTTCCGCAAGCTCGGCGTGAAATGGATGCTGCTCGTCGGCATGTTCGCGTGGACGCTTCGTTACGGCATCTTCGGTCTGACCCCGTCCGCTCCGGCGATGCTGGTGTTCGGGATCGTCCTCCACGGAATCTGCTACGATTTCTTCTTCGTCACCGGCCAGCTTTACACCGATCGCAAGGCGCCGGAGGAAATCCGCGCGTCGGCGCAGGGATTGATCGGCCTGCTCACCTACGGAGCGGGCATGTTGGTCGGAAACTACATCCTCGGCTGGTGGGGAGATCGCATCCAACTGGACCCGTCCACGACCGCAGGCTGGATGGCCGGAGCGAAGGACTTCTGGCTGATGCCCGCGGGGATCGCTTTCGTCGTCGCCGTGATTTTCCTGCTGACCTTCCGCGACCGCAGCGCCGACAACCCGGAATGATTCTCTGATCCATGAACCAACCCATTCGTATTCTTTGTGCTGGCGCCGGTCATATGGGCCGCTCGCATGCCCTGGCCTATCATTCGATCGACGGCTTTGAAATCTGCGGCATCGTCACGCGGGGAGGGAAAAGCGGCGAGGCCCTCAACAAGGAGCTCGGCGGCGGTTATCCGCAGTCCACCGATTTCCATGAAGCGCTCCGGGTGACGAAGCCCGACGCGGTTTCCATTTCAACCTACCCCGACACGCATGCCGAATACGCGGAGGCGGCTTTCGACGCGGGCTGCCACGTGTTCATCGAGAAGCCGCTCGCGGAAACCGTTGAAGGCGCGGAACGGATCGTGGCGAAAGCGCGGGAGACGGGCCGGAAGCTCGTGATCGGATACATCCTGCGTCATCACCCGAGCTGGATCCGTTTCATCGAGATCGCGCAAACGCTCGGTAAGCCGTTGGTCATGCGGATGAACCTCAACCAGCAATCGTCGGGAGCGAACTGGTACACCCACAAGAGCCTGATGTCGTCGATTTCCCCGATCGTTGATTGCGGTGTCCATTACGTGGACGTGATGTGCCAGATGACGCGATCGAAGCCGGTGCGTGTTTCTGGCATCGGTGCGCGCCTCACGGACGAACTGCCGGCTGGAAAGATCAACTACGGCCATCTCCAGGTGACCTTCGAAGATGGATCGGTCGGATGGTATGAAGCGGGTTGGGGGCCGATGATGAGCGAAGTCGCCTTCTTCGTGAAGGACGTCGTGGGGCCTTCCGGCTGTGTTTCGATCGTCGCGGAAACCGCCGCGGCGGCAGGTCAAAGCGCGAATGTCGACGCCCACTCGAAAACGGAATCGCTGCGGCTCCATCATGCGGAACTGAAGCCCGACGGAACGTTCGGCAAAGCCGATGAAGTCCTCCGGTTGGATGACGAACCGGATCACGACGAACTTTGCCGGCGCGAACAGGAGTTCTTCCTCAATGCCATCCGTGAAGATGTGGATTTGTCCGATCACATGGAGGACGCGATCGCATCCATGCGGATTGTCGCCGCGGCGGATGAAAGTTTCAGGACCGGCCGGACCGTTGATCTCTGACATGGGAAAGCCGATCCAGGAACAGCTTGCTCCCCACTCCGCTCCGGATGTGGTGGCCTGTTCCCGCATCGAAGGTCCGGATTTCGGCTGCCAGTGGCATTTCCATCCGGAACTTGAACTGACGCTGGTCCGGTCCGGAGGCAGCCATCGTTGGATCGGTGACAAAATCACTCCGTTGAAAAACGGGGATCTGACATTCGTGGGATCGAACCTCCCGCATGACTACCGGAATGAAAAAGCTCCGGGGAAAGCGCATCGTCCGGTCAAAGCGGTGAACGTCCAGTTTCATCCCCAGTTCCTCGGCAAGAACTGGCTTTCACGGGCCGAGATGACCCCCGTGCAGAGGCTGTTCCAGAGAGCGGAAAGCGGGATCGAGGTTGTCGGTGCGACGCGTGACCGGGTTGCTTCGGCGATGATCCGGATGAGTTCGGAGCACGGGTTGAAACGACTCATCCT
>DATLIO010000357.1:0-4100 GCA_035539355.1 Luteolibacter sp. | reverse complement strand
ATCCTGCTGCGCCTGCGCGAGTTCCTCTTTCGCTTCGGCGGCGATCTTCGCCTGCTCCTTTGCAAGGGCCTGCTGAAGTTGCTGCTTCATGGCGGCTTGATCCGGTTGCGCGGCTTGCTGTGCCTGTTGCTGGAGGTTCTGCTGGGCTTCGGCGACTTCGCGGGCTTCCTGCGCCATCTCTTTGGCGGCTTCGGCCTGTTGTTTGAGCGCTTCGGCTTTCGCGTCGGGGCGTTCGCGCAACTGCTGGCGGAGTTGCTCCGTCATCTGTTGCTGCTGGTTCTGCAATTGCTGCTGCTCCTGTTGGGACGCGGGTTGTTCGAGATTTTCCTGAGCCTGACGCGCGAGTTCCTGTTGCTGCTGGGCAAGCTCCTGGATGCGGGCGAGATCCTGAACCTTCTCACGGTCGCGATCCATCGCGTTGCGGACTTCCTCAAGCTGTTTGATCGCTTCCTCGGCGTTCTGTTTCGCTTCGTTGAGTTCCTGTTCGCGTTTCTGCGCCTGATCCTGGAGCGGTGCGTTTTCAACCGCTTCCTTAGACTCTTCGAGTTTTTCGGCGGCCTTGGCGACCTCGTCGGCTTTCGCGGCGTGGATGCCGAGTTCCATTTCCTTCGCCAGTTCGGCGAGCTTCTCTTCGGCGGAGGCGAGTTTCTCGGTGGTCTGTTCGAGACGCTTCACGGCGTTCTCGTTCATCTGTTCCTTTTTGACTTCCTCGCGGAGTCCGTCGATCTGGTCTTTCGCCTGACGTGCCTCCTGGATCGCCTTTTCGAGCTTCTCGCGCGCTTCGTCGTGTTCGGCACGGAGTTCCTGGCGGGCGAGATACTCGGCGTTGCTGTCGATGCGGATCGTCAGCCATTCGGAAAATCCGATGCCGGGTCCGCCGAGATCGGACGGGCGTCCGTCTTCGGCGCGGATGCGGAGCTTGAGCTGGTCCCTTCCGGGAAAACGCGAACGGAGCTGGCCGACGGATGCGGTCGCGGTCCCATCGAAACGCGGCGGCTTTGTTCCTTTGATCGCGAACGGGAGATCGAGAGGGAGCGTTTCGCCTTTGTCGCCGCCGGCGTTCACTTCGAGCGACGTGGTTTTCAATGCGAAGTCCTCGGTCGCTTCATACTGGATGCGTAGTATTTCGTCGGGACGGACGCGGAGTTCCTTTTTCGTCGGTGAAACGATGATCACCTGCGGGTTCTGGTCGGGAAGGACTTCGATGGGAAAACGGAGCGCTTCGATTTCGCGGCCGAGATGGTTTTTCATCCTGACGATGGCTTCGCCGGTATGGGCGGCGGCGAGTTTCCAGGTGAATGCGAGACGTTGGGGGGAGGCGTGGGTGATTTCAGCGCTGGAAACCGGCTGGCCGTTGATCTGGAGATCGGCTTCACGAACGGGTGTGTTGAGATCCGCTTCGATGCGGACCTGTGTTCCCTCGACGGCTTCGATGCCTTGGCCGAGCGGGCCTTTGTGTTTCAGGAGGCCGGTGTAGGATGGATAATCGAGTTCGACGCGTGGATTCGAAAGACGTGGCAACGGCCAGACGACGGCATTGAAACGATCGCTGCGGGCGCGGCCTGCGACCGCGTGATACGTGAACGACTGCCGTGCGGGATCGAGCGTGTAGGGAAAGTTCTTTCCTTCACGGTTCAGCGGCTGCGTCGTTTCGGTGCCGTCGTTCATTTTCATGACGAGGCCGATCTGTTGCTCCTTGCCGGTGTAGCCGATCCGGATGCGGATGGCATCGCCTTCCATGACTTCGAGGTTTCCGGGGTCGATGGTGAATTTCACCGCGCCGGCATTTCCGATGTCGGAGAACGGAGCGACCGCGCGGACGAGCAACCGCGAGACTTCCTGCGGCCAGATGGCAAGGCAGAGTGCGAGCAGTGCCGCAAGCGCGGCGGCGGGTTTGCCCCAGCGAAGGCGTTTCTGCGCGGACTTCACCTCGATCAGCGGATCCACATGGGTGATGTCTTCGTTCGCGGCCTTGCCGAGCGCTTCGAGCAGTTCGGGTGAAACACCGCTGTCGTTTTTGGAAAGCTCGAGCACGGTGCTGAGGCGCTCCTCCATTTCCGGATGGCGTGTCTCGATCCAGCGCGCGATCCGGACGAGGGTGATCTTCCGGAACAACGGGGTGAGCACGCGTTTCGCCGCGAAGGCGAAGACGATGAGCCATGCGCCGAAAAGCACCCAGCGTGCGGCATTCGGCAGCGGCGCGAAGAAGTAATCGGCGGCCATGATGAGCAGCAGGCCGGCGAGGAAGACGGTGGCGAGAATCCATGCGGCGCGGTTGCGCTGGGCGCTCCGGATGCGGTTGCGGACGAGCTTGAGCCGCGATTCGATTTCCTGGGAGTTCATGGTGGGTCGGGTTTACGGAAGGCCGCCGGCGCGGCGGGTGATCCATTCGGCGGATAAAACGACGGCGAGCAGTCCGAGGATCCATGCGGTGTCCCAGAGGGAGGTTTCGCGGGTTTCGAGGCGCTCGTCCTTTTCAGTCAGGAAGAGGGAAGTGAGATCGGCGGTTTTGTCAGGCAGCACGACCTTGCCGCCGGAAAGCTGGGCGATGGTTTCGAGCAGCGGGAGATTGAGGGTGGTTTCGGCGAGCTCGATGGGGCCACGCGATCCGACGACACGGAAATTGGTGGTGAGTTTTTCGCCTCCGTCCTGGCGAACGAGCGAAGCCGCTTTGTCACCACGGATGCTGACTTCGTAGCGGCCTGAATGATCGAAAGGTTTCATCTCGGCTTCGTAGAGGCCGTTCGAGTTTTCGACGGCTTTGAGCGGAACACTGGTGACTTTCTTTCCATCGAGAAGCACATCGGCCTGGAGCGAATCGTCATCGACCGGGTTCAGTTGGTCGTCGCGGAGGCGGGCGGTGAGCTTGATCTTGTCGTCGGGCGTGTAGGTGAGTTGATCGGTTCCCAGGCGGGCTCGATCGCCGCCGGATCGGAGCGTGGGTCCGGCGCCCCAGCGGACGAGATTTCCCCAGAAGCGGTGGTGATAGAGATCGCCCGCGCCTTCGCGGAGCCGCCAGGTGCGGTCGGTGAGAAGCAGCGCGACCTTGCCTTTGCCGGTCTGGCGGGTGACGAGGAGAGCCGACTTCGCTTCGCGTTCGCGGCGTTTTGCGAGGGCGTCGAGCGCGTTGTCGAGATTCGCGCCGCCGGTCACGCGGCTGTCCGCGACCATGGCGGCGGTGAGGAGAACCTCGGCGCCTTCTTTCAGCGAGGAAACCGGATGACGCCAGTTGATGCCGGGAAAGCCCGACCAGATGTGGTTGTTCGATGTCTGGCTGTTGCTCTGCTGCGTGATCGGATTGCGCTGGCCTTCGGCGGTGAGCTCGAAATTGAACGGTTCGCCTTCGGTGTTGAAATACGTGCGGTTCCCCCAATCCATCTCGGCGGGCACGAGTGATTTGCCGGCTTCCGAGGTGATCGCGTGAGGCATGTAGCGCGGGCCGGCGGCCATCACGAGAAGCGCCGCGCGTTCGTTCACGCAGCGGGAAAGGATCTGCCAGGTTTTGTCATCGATCGCGTTCGGAGCGATGTCACCGAGGATGATGACGTCGAATTTTTTCCACTCCGCTTCGTTTTCCGGCAGGCGGGTGGCCTGGGCATCGCCGAAAGGCCGCGATGCGGAAGCGGCGACGTCGGCGTCCTGCTGTCCGTCCACCTTGTCGGGATGGAGCAGCACGTATTGGAGGTGCACGGATTTGTCGCGGCCGTAGAAAAGGTTCCGCAGGTAACGGAATTCCCAGCGTGGATGGCCTTCGACGATCAGGACGTGCGTGCGGGCGTCGGTGATCGAGGTTTCGAACTCCCACGCGTTGTTGTCGGCGAAACGTTCGCCATCGAGTCCGCTGATCTCGACCTTGTAATCGCCGACGCCGCCTTCCTTCGGCAATTGGGCGAAACGGATTTCCTCACGATGATGATCCTGCGGGATGGCCACCTCGCGTTCTTCGAGAAGCTCGTCACCGCGCCGGAGGGAAATCTTCGCGCGCTGGCCTTTGTAACCGTCGAATTTCGCTTCGACCGTGACGCGCATCTTGTCACCGAGGTGGATCGCTTCCGGAGCTTTCACGGAAACAATGGAGGCATCCCTCGGTGGCTGGGCAC
>DATLIO010000356.1:0-2271 GCA_035539355.1 Luteolibacter sp. | reverse complement strand
CCTTTCCAACCTCAAATAGCCCACGACGGACCATGAAAATCTCGATCGTCGTTTCACTCGTTCTCGCACTCCTGTTCGCGCTCGCCGGTTGGCACAACCAATCGGAGCTCACCAAAGCCCGCGAGGATCACCAAGGGCTTCTCGCCGAAGCCGCCAGCCTTGGCATCGAAGCCGGGGCTTCGGACAAAGGGGCGTCATCCTCCCGCAGGGACAGGCCGGACCGCACCGCCGTCGCGAAATCCACCGCCAGCGACCTGCTCGCGCTGGCCCGTGAATTCGAAGAGAGAATGTAGCAAGGCGACAACGCCGATCCCGAAGACGGCATGCAGGCCCGCATCCTGGAAATCATGGACCGGATGGCCTCGCTCGACACCGCCCAGATCAAGACTCTCATCGACACGGTCCGCGCCGATGCCACCCTCAGCGATCAGATGCGTTACGGCCTCATCGGCTTCGCCATCGAGAACCTCGCGAACTCCCACCCGAAGGCCGCCCTCGAATTGCTGACCGCCAGCTCCGATCTCCTGCCGAAAGGCATGATGGCGCAGCAGACGGTTTCGAGCGCCCTCGGCCGCTGGGCGAAGGACTCCCCCGAAGCCGCCCTCGAATGGGTCCGCGCGAACCAATCGAAATTCCCTGAACTCCTCGACGAACGAAGCAAACAAGGCCTGATCACGGGCACCGCAGCCAACGATCCGAAACTCGCGTTCTCGCTGATCAAGGAACTCGGCATGCAGGACTCCAAAATCTACGCCGATCTCGCCCGTTCGATGAAGGATCCCGGAGAGCGGGACGCGTTCATCAAACTGTTCCGCGAGCATGTGACGGACCTTTCCGGATCAAAACGGGTGACCGTGCTGAACGAGGCGATGCAGAACCTTTATTACAACCGCGGAACGGAAAGCTTCGCCTCCTTCTCCACCTGGTTTGATTCCACCACCCCCTCGCCGGCTGAAATCGAATCGGTCGCATCCGGTGTGCTTTCCTCCCCGAAACCCTCCGACATGCCCGCCATCATGGGTTGGGCCTACAAGAATCTCACCATCGAAAAGTCCGGCAGCTCGATCCGTAACGCGGTCTCCCAGTGGACCCATGCCGACTACCAGGCCGCCGGGCAGTGGCTCGTCTCCGCACCCGAAGGACCGGTGAAAAACGAGTCGATCCGTGCCTACGCCCAGACCGTCGCTCCCTACGAGCCGCAGACCGCCGAACAATGGGCGCTCACGCTCCCCGCCGACAAAGCCCGCGAACTCACCTTGAAAGCCATCCATCACAACTGGCCGAAAGCGGATGAAGCCGGCAAAGCCGCCTTCGCCGAAAAACACGGAATCAAGTGACTGGCGCGGCACGGCCCTCTACTTTCCAATCTCCGCGAAAATCGGCGGTCCCGGACGAATCCGGCACCCTACCTGCTTAATTTACGGCACGCCAACCATGAGTGACATCAACAAGCCCGGCCTCGCGATCATGACTTCAGGAGGCGACTCCGCCGGCATGAACCCCGCCATCAAATGCGCCGTCGAATATTCCTCCCAACGCGGCTACGAGCCGTTCCTGATCTATGACGGCCTCAACGGCCTGATTTCCGACAAGATCCTGCCCGCCACCCGGGAGCGCGTTTCGGGCATCCTCCACCGCGGCGGCACCATCCTCCGCTCCTCCCGCTCGAAGGAGTTCTTCGACATCAGTTTCCGCCAGCGCGCCTATGAAAACCTGAAAGCCCGCGGCATCGAAAAACTGATCGTCATCGGCGGCGACGGCTCGTTCCGCGCGCTCAACCAGTTCTACTCCGACTTCGGTGTGCCCTTCGCCGGCATCCCGGCGACCATCGACAATGACATCGCCGGCACCGACTACTGCCTCGGAGTCGATACCGCTCTCAACATCATCCGCCAG
Source organism: Luteolibacter sp. (assembly GCA_035539355.1). Classification (GTDB taxonomy): domain Bacteria; phylum Verrucomicrobiota; class Verrucomicrobiia; order Verrucomicrobiales; family Akkermansiaceae; genus Luteolibacter. The sequence goes on along the minus strand of DATLIO010000356.1, from coordinate 375 downwards.
TCGATCGATTCCATCCGCGACACCGCGTCCTCTTTCCGCCGCGCCTTCGTCATCGAAGTCATGGGCCGCCACTGCGGCTATCTCGCCCTCGTCAGCGCCCTTTCCTGCGGCGCGGAAATCTGCCTCGTCCCCGAAGTCCCCTACAACCTCGACACCATCGGCGCCCGCCTCAAACACGAGATCGCCCAAGGCCGCGAATACGTCGTCGCCGTGGTCGCGGAAGGCGTGAAGATGGCGGACTACCTGACCCGTTACATCAATGACTCGATCGGCATGGAAGCGCGGCTTACCGTGCTCGGCCACGTCCAGCGCGGCGGCTCGCCGACCGTGCACGACCGGGTGATGGCTTACAAATTCTCCGTCGCCGCCGTGGAC
>DATLIO010000355.1:0-2325 GCA_035539355.1 Luteolibacter sp. | reverse complement strand
TCCTCTCCGCCTACCTGAACCGGCTCGACTACGGCAATCTCCGCATCGGCCCCGCGGAAGCCGCGCGATTCTATTTCCAGAAGCCGCTGCCCGATCTTTCCCTCGCCGAGTCCGCGCTGCTCGCCGGCCTTCCGCAGGCGCCCACAAGGCTCAACCCGATCAAAAATCCGTCACGCGCGCTGGCCCGCCGGAACATCGTGCTCGACCGGCTGCGCCAGAACATCAACTACGATGCATCCCGTATTTCATCGGCTGCCGGTGAAGCACTTTCACTCCGGCCGCTGACCATCCGCCAATCCGCTCCCTGGCTCGCTTCGCTCCATTCCGGAAACGGACCGCTCCGCACGTCGCTCGACCTTTCCATCCAGCGCGACATCGAATCGATCGTCCGTGAGGAAACCGCACGTCTCAAGGATTCGAACCTCAGGCACGCCGCGGTCGTCGTCATCGACAATCCCACGGGTGAAATCCTCGCACTGGTTTCCTCGGCCTCGTGGACCGATCCCCGTGGCGGCCAGCTCAACGGCGCGACCCTTCCCCGCTCTCCCGGCTCCACCCTCAAGCCGTTCACCTATCTCCTCGCGATGGAGAAAAACCATCGCATCCCTTCCTCCGTCCTTTCGGATATCCCCACCCCTTTCCGCACCGAGCAGGGACTCGATCTTCCCCAGAACTATGATCGCCGTTACCGCGGCCCCGTCACACTCCGCTCCGCCCTTGCCTGTTCCCTCAACGTCCCCGCGCTCCGTGAGTTGAACCACCTTGGCGGCGCCGTTCCACTGAAGGAGTTTCTCGAAAACCTCGGCATCTCCACGCTCGAAAAGCCCGAAACCTACGGACTCGGCCTCACTCTCGGCAATGCGCCCGTCAAACTGCTGGAGCTGACAAACGCCTACACTGCCATCGCCAACCGCGGTTTTTACCGTCCTTGTGCTTTCGTTCCGGTCGCCGCCGATGCGAAGCCACTTCCCATCCGGTTGTTCGATCCCATATCCGCCTATCTGATCAGCGACATCCTTTCCGATCCCGCAGCGCGTGCCCCCTCGTTCCCGCCGGGAGGACCACTCGATCTTCCTTTCCGCTGTGCGGTGAAAACCGGCACGTCATCGGATTTCCACGACAACTGGTGCATCGGATACACCCCGGATTTCACGGTCGGAGTGTGGGCCGGCAACTTCGAACATCAACCCATGAAAGGCATCTCCGGGATCACCGGCGCCGGGCCCATCTTCCATCGTTCGATGCTGCGTCTTCATGAAAAACACCAGCCGACATGGTTCGAACGGCCAGCCGGCCTGACCGACATCACCGTCGATTCCCGGAATGGGAGATCGGTCAACCCTTCGTCGAGCGACGGCAACCCCTACGCCCGACGGGACATCGCGCCCCTCGACCGGCTTCCGTTTCCCGCAACCTCGTCCGACTACGACAAAGATGGCAAAGCACTGCTGGATCCGTCTTATGCCGAATGGTTCGCCGGCAAACACAACCAACGCCTCGGTGAACTCGCCCTCGATCCCGGACTGCCCGCTCTCGAACCCCTCCGGATCATTTCACCCGCCAACGGTTCGACCTACCTTCTCGATCCGGAGATTCCTTCCGGCTCCGACAAATTACGGCCGGTCACGAATCTACCCGGCACCGCACAATGGTCGTCGGACACCCTGGTGATTGAAAACGGGACACCCGAGCCGATCATTCATCTGAAACCCGGCACCCACATCCTGACGGCAACCGACCCACGGGTCGGTGCGAAACAGGTGATCACCCTTCACGTGAAGACCCTTTGAATGGAAACCCCGGACACCCGCAAGGTGTCCGGGTTTCAGAGCAAAGGCTTCAGCGACGGCGGCGGACCAAACCGAGCAGTCCGAGCGCTCCGAGGAGGGCGGAAGCCGGTTCCGGAACCGCGGTGAAGCTTACATTGTCGATCGCGAGAGTCAGGTCGTTGCTTCCGGAGTCATTGAGATCAACGAAACGGATCCACAGCGTGGATCCCGACGTCCAGTTGATCGACGAAACCGTTCCGGAAAGACTCGCCCGGTTCGCGGAAGCATTGCCATCAAGCACCACCGCCGGGTTACCGACCTGAGGCGCAGTGAAGGTCAAACCAGCTCCTGCGGTGGTCCACGTTCCAGTGGTCAAAGACGTCGCGTTCAAGCTGTATTGGACCGCAATCGTCTGGGCACCCGCATTGCTTCTTGTCCATTGTTCGCCATCGTAGCTGAGGCTGAATGAGGTGAGGCTGTTCCCGGTACCATTGACCAGCTCCAGGCCCAGGAAACCTTCACCGGTTCCATTGGATCCTGTGAAGGTGTTCGACGC
>DATLIO010000354.1:0-4612 GCA_035539355.1 Luteolibacter sp. | reverse complement strand
CGGAACTGCTGCGTGATGCTGATATCTGCACGCTGACCCGCGAAGTGCCGTCGTGGCGGAAATCGATCGATGCGCTGGCGTTCAAGCGCCTCGGCTTCGTTTCCAAACGCTGGCTTTCCGCGCTGAAGCGATATCGGCCGTCGCTCGTCCACACGCATTTCGGGCCGGACGGATTGTTCATGGGCCTGCCTTTGTCCAAGGCGCTCGGTGTCCCGCTGGTGGTCACTTTCCACGGGTTCGACATCACCATCGATGATCCGTCTTCGGCCTATCAGAAACAGCGTCCGCGCTTGTTCAGAGAGGCGTCGCGGATCATCGCGGTTTCCGATTACATCCGGAAGCGGCTCATCGAGTGCGGTTGCCCGGATGAGAAGATCACGAAGCATTTCATCGGGATCGATCTCGATCATTTCACGCCTCTTCCCGAAGGTACGCCGCGTGCGAATGTGGTGTTCGTCGGTCGGCTGACGGAAAAGAAGGGCTGTCGTTATTTGATCGAGGCGATGCATTTGCTCGCGGCCGCCGGCAGGACGGAAAAGCTGCATGTCATCGGAGACGGCGGTTTGCGGGAGGAACTTCAAGAACTCGCGAAGCCATTGGGTGACCGGGTGGTTTTCCACGGCCGCCAGGGTCCGGATTTCGTCAGGGAAATGGTCGGCAAGGCCGCGGTTTTCTGCGCGCCGAGCGTGACCAGCCGGTCGGGCGATGCGGAAGGCCTTGGCATGGTGAACCTGGAGGCGATGGCCCTGGGGACGCCGGTGGTCAGCACGTTCCACACCGCGATTCCGGAAGCCGTGCTGCATGAGAAAACGGGCATCCTCGTCCCGGAGAAGGATGCGCCCGCGCTGGCTGCCGCCTTGACCCGCTGCCTTGAGGATGAAAGTCTCTCGAGAATGCTCGGTCGAAACGGAATCGAACACGTCCGGTCGCACTTCGATCTGCGCAAACAATGCGCCGTTCTCGAATCGATCTACGAGGACGTGGTCGCCGGGAGCCGCTGAATCCGCATGAAAAAACTCATCCTCTTCGATCTCGATGGCGTCCTCCTGGACTCCCGCACGAACATGGAGCACGCGTGGGCGGCGGTCCGGAAAAAAACCGGCATCACGGTCCCTTTCGAAAATTACTTCGCGCTGATCGGACGTCCGTTCCGTGACATCCTCGACCGCATCGGCCTGAAGGAAAACCAGGCCGCCATCGAACAGGCCTACATGGCGGCTTCGCTTTATTTCCTCTCGAACGCCTCGTTTTACGAAGGAACCAAGGAAGCGCTTCAGGAGCTCGCCGCAGGAGGGCGGAAACTCGGAATCGTCACGTCAAAGGACGCTGTCCGGACGAAAGCGGTCATCGAGCAGCTGGGGGTCGAGTTTTCGACCATCCAGTGCCCGACGAAACCTTTCCGTGGAAAGCCTGCTCCGGATCATCTTCTCCTCGCGATGGCGGAATCCGGTGAGGATCCGGCGGACACCGTGTACATCGGTGACATGGACACCGACTATCGTGCCGCGGTCCGTGCCGGCATCGACTACATCCACGCCTCCTGGGGCTACGGCCAGCCGATCGCCGGAGTGCCTGCGCTTTCCTCGATCCAAGAACTTCCGAAACACCTCTCATGAAAATCGCCGCCGTCATTCCTTGTCGTTACGGATCGTCCCGCTTCGAGGGCAAGCCGCTCGCGTTGATCGGCGGCAAGCCGATGATGTGGCACGTCTATCAGCAGGCATCGAAGGCGAAGTCGATCGGCGAGGTGTACATCGCCACCGATGACGAACGCATCGCCCGGGTTTGCGATGAACTCGGCATCCGCCATTTGATGACGGCGAACACGCACGCGACCGGCACGGACCGTGTCGCCGAATGCGCGCGGAAACTCGACGTCGACGTGATCGTCAACGTGCAGGGTGACGAACCGTTCATCGAGCCGGACTCGATCGAGGCGGTCACGGCGGCGCTCATCAATGACAGCGAAGGCCGCTATGCCGCTTCGAACGCCTGCACGCGCATCACGGGCAGCGAAGACGTGCCGGACACCGGCGTGGTGAAAGTCGTCTTTTCGGCGGGCCACCGGGCCATGTCGTACTCGCGGCTGCCGGTGCCGCTCGCCTTCCGTGATCCGGCGGAGCATTTCCGCCAGCTCGGTCTCTATGCGTTCCGCCGTGATGCGCTGGAGTTCTTTTCGGTGACGCCGCAGGGACCGCTGGAAAAATCCGAGTCCGTGGAAATGTTCCGTTTCATCGAACATGACCGCGACGTCCTGATGGTCGAAGTCCATGAATCCGGAATCGCCGTCGACACTCCGGCGGACTTGGAAAAGGCGATCCGCTTTTACGAAAGCCTCTGATCAGATCGGTCGGCAGACTTCGAGGAACGACGGCGGCAGACTGGAGAATACCTTGCTGAACGACGGTTCCATTTTCGTGATCCGTTCGGCGAAGGTGTAGGCGTCGAAACCGCGTTCACCGATGTAGAAACCGGCGGCGGAGGTGCCGACAACGATTTTCACCGACGGGTCGAGGATCATCCGTTCGCCGGAAAACTCAGGCGGCAGTTCGACGAGTGAGGCGATGTTCGCGACGGCCTTGATCGCATCGAAAATCCGTTGCCGTCGTGCGGTGTCCTTTTCAGCGGGATGGAATTTGATCGCAGCGGTCGCCTTTCCACCGGGCAAGGCGACGAGGCTCGCGGTGAGCGCGGTGACGTAGTTGTCGACCGAGCAGGAGCCCTGGACGTACTGGGAATCGAGGAAAATGACGATTTCCGCCGGCACCGGAACGGTCGCTTCCATGCGTTCGTAAGGAAGTTGGATGCGCTTCGGGAAGCCCTTGAAGGCGGGTTTGGTGACGGCGCAGGCTCCGCCGTATTTCGGGGATTCGATGTCAAAGAACGGCCGGTATTTGTCGACGCGGCCGCCGAAGAACACCCAGCTCCGCAGACTCCAGACGGCGCTTTTCAGCCAGCGTTTTTTCGGTCTGCCGAACTGGCCGCCGAGCATCGCGGTGATGCCCTCCTCGATGTAGAAATATTTCCGGCAGAGCGGATGGCTGGTGAGGACCTGGGAAAAGATCGCGGTGCTGTGATGGATGAAGCAGTCGAACGGTCGGCCGCCGACGATTCCGGTGATCTTTTTGAGACAGGCTTCGACTTTCGGCCGCGCGCCGAAATCCTTGAGGTGCTTCATGCTGTCGACCAGTTCGCTGCCTTCGGGCATTTCGGGCAGACTCGTGGAAGCGCCGCGGCGGATGATCGTCAGCACCTCGTCGTACCGTCCCATTTCCGCGGCGAGTTCGGCGGCGATCGCGGTGATCGTCGAGCCGACCATGAGGATGGCGACGGGGGCGCGTTCGGCGGGCCAGGTGCTTTCGGGAGAGGATGTATCCGATGGAGAGGTGCTCATGTTTTCTCGTGGGGCCTGGAATCGCGTGGCGAGGTGACGGATCGTTCACGGAACGGACGGAGGAATCAACCCCGACGCCGGAGTTTGTGGCATGGGGTGCGCCGGAAAAGGCTTGCGACGGCCGGCCGGCCCGATATCCCTTTCCAGCGGGGCGCAGATGTTCCGCCCCATCCGCGCCGGCTTCCGGAAGTGTGGTCGGGCGGAGCCAACGAGCATCCCGGAAAAGAAAGGCAGGACACCTTGAAACCGACCGTTTTCATCCACACCAACCACAAGCAGATCGCAGGTGCGATCGTCGCCGCCCACGCGCTGAAGCGCGCGTCCAGAACCCCCGATGCCTTCGATGTGAAGATGATCGACATCCGGGATTACTCCTATTTCTCCGAGCTGGATGGGAAATCCTACCTCCGCAAGGGTGAGATGGTGCCCTGGATTTTCGAGGACCTGCAATCGTTCACCCCGTCGCGTTTCATGCCGCCGGAGCTGATGAACTACGAAGGCCGCGCGGTGGTCATCGACCCGGACATTTTCGCGGTCGGCGACGTCATGGAGCTCCTCAACATGGACATGGAAGGCAAGGCGGTCCGCCTGCTTCATCGTCCGAAACCCGATGGTTCCGGCGTCGAGCTGATGACCAGTGTCATGCTGATGGATTGCGCCAAGCTGAAGCATTGGAACACCGAGGAAACCTTCCGCAAGATGTTCACGAAGGAAGTCGATTACAACGACTGGATCTACCTGAACCTCGAGGATCCATCGACCATCGGCGATCTGCCGGAAGTCTGGAACCACCTCGACAAGCTGACTCCGGAGACGAAGATGCTCCACACGACGAACCGCCGGACCCAACCTTGGAAATCCGGGCTGCCGATCGATTTCAAGCTCGAGCTCCAGTCACCGTTCAAGCGCAAGTTCGCGGCATTCCAGCGTGCGGTTTTCGGCAAGGAACTCATCTGCAAGCGCTACAAGACGAATCCCGACGCCCGTCAGGAACGTTTGTTCTTCTCGCTGCTCAAGGAGTGCGTCGAACAAGGCAAAATCAGCGAGGAGATGCTCAGGAGCGAGATGCGGAAGAACCATGTCCGCCATGATGCTTTCAAGCTGATGGGCAATGTCGCGCCGCTGCCACCGCAGGAGCGCATGGGCGAATTCCTCACCGCTTGAACCGGAGCCCGCTCAGGCGGGCTTGGAAATCTCCATCAGCCGCCCGATGTAGCT
>DATLIO010000353.1:0-6340 GCA_035539355.1 Luteolibacter sp. | reverse complement strand
TTCACCCACGCTTGGTAAATCCCGAGCGCCGCGCTCGGCTCGAAACTCCACTGGGTCTCTTCGGTCGCCTCCGTGATCGTCTGGCCGTCGCCTTTGAAATTTCCTTCAGGCTGCGGCATCGCCGTCCAGGCCTCCGGACGGGCATACCACTTCTTCACGTCGCGGTAGAAATCCCGGGAAATCCCTCCAATGACCTGCTTGTTACCGATGTCCGTCTGGCCGAGACCACCCGTCGTGAGACCGCCGATCCGGTTCGTCGGCTCGATGATGATGACCGATCCACCCATCTTTTTCACCTGCACCGCCGCCGCGATCGCCGCCGAGGTCCCCCCGTAAATCACGAGGTCATGCTCTTTCGAAAAGACGACCGGCATGGTCATCGAGGAAATCAACAGGCTGGAAATCAGTAATTTACACATAACAGGACAAGTCAGTCCCTAGGGTTACACCACGTGCGGAGCCCCCGCCAAGGAAGAATTCCCCAAAATTGTAATCACATTTGCAGGTTGAAATCTCCCACTATCGCGCCAAAGTTGTAGTTCTTCATTAAACCCCATGAAAAACCCTCTTCCCCTTCGTAAGGTGGGATGTGTAGTCGCGTGTTATCTGGTCCTATGCCAAGCCGCGTCCGCAGCCCATATCGATTTCGAGACCTCCGCCATTTACGAGAGTTATGATAAAAATCCGCTGGGAGACATGGTGGGGCAGCCTTCGGGCGGTTACGGGGTGACCGGAACATATAACTTCCAAGGAAGCACCGAAGCTGCGGCGAGGCTCGCTTTCAAAATTGTGGATGGAGGATTGCCTTTCGGGACCTACAGCTCATCCGCAGGGAGATGTGTCCAGGTGAATGCCGGAAGCACCGGAACGGGCGTGGGTATTCTGGTGGATGGCGGGAAACCATGGGGAGACACATTTCTCAACCGGTTCGACGTGCTGTATTGCAGCTACCTCGTGAATTATACCCAGGCGTCGAACGCGCCGGGAACCCGTGCCGAAGTCCGGACGTCCACGACGGCCACGGGTGGCGACCAGTTCCAGATCCACTCGGACGGGGCGGCCATCACCGAAGGTGCAACCAGTGGCAACGGGAAAATCCAGCCCGCGCTCGCCTACAAGGGAGCCACCTACGACCGCGTCCAGAACCCGGTCACCAACGACCTGAAGGTGAACAACACCTACATGATGATCGGCCGTTTCAACAACGCGGGGAACCTTCTCGGGGTGACGCCCACGGGCACCTGGACCACGGGCAGCACGACGGTCACCGTCAGCAGCAACGCCAACATCGCAGTCGGTCAACTCGTGCTTGGCGTCGGCATTGCCGAAAACAGCATGGTGACCGGCATCAACTCAACGGCGATCACCCTCAGCAAACCGACCACCGCCGACGGCCCCGCGGGCACCAAACTGGATTTCGTCTTCATCGCCAACGAAGTGGTCAGTTGCACCGCAAACTACGCACCTCCCGTCGCGCCCGCCACCACGACGGACATCACCATGCTTTCGAGTACCGGAAGCCTCACGGTCGGCATGATCGCGACGGGAACAGGCATCCCGGTGAACACCACGGTGCAGGAAATCATCACCACCTCTCCTTTGAAAGTCAAACTGAGCACCGCCGTGACCAGCACGGTTTCCTCAGGAACCATTATCTTCCGTTCGGTGGTCCCACTCAACGCCACCTGGGGCGCCTCCGGCTCGTCCGTCATCACGGTGGACCGCAGCGCGGCCATCGTCGTCGGCCAGGGCGTTTCGGGTGTGGGCATTGCTCCGGGCACTCTGGTTGAAAGCGTCGGTGCATCGCCCAATCAGATCACCCTCAGCAAACCCACCATCGCGGGCGGCTCCACCCCCTCGGTTGTCTATTTCTACCAACGCACGGCAAGCTGCTCCCTGTTCGCACTCAGCCTTCCGCAATACAACCACCTCATCGGCCTTGCATCGCAACAGGCCAAGGAAACCCACCTCAACACCGCCGCCATGGGGACAGCCGCGGATCAGGTGACCGTCCGCATCATCGGGACGCCGACCACCACCGGCAGCATCGAATTCGGCCAGGGAAGATACATTCATTTGATCGCGCAAGGCACGGATGCATCCCCTCAAATCTACAAGATGGACGAACTCCGCTTTGGATTCACCCTCCGTTCCGTCACCCAACCGGCCACCCCCCTGTCGGTTCCCGTGGGTGATCCGGCGGCATTTGATGATTCCGGCAAACGCTTTTTCTACCCCTTGGACAACGGTTACGGCTGGAAATCCGGCTTCTTCGAACTTGAGGAGACAGGAAGCCCGCAGGGAGCCTATCTGATCAACGTCACGGCGACCGACGCCGAGCTCACCCCCGGAAGCACCGATTATCTCCACATCCAACCCCGTCAGGCCCTCAACACCGATCAGGGCACCCGGAGACGCCCCGATCCTGCGGTCGTCGACATGTCCAAACCCTACACCGCATCGTTCGATTTCCAGTTGAAATCCGGCTTCAGTAGTTTCACGGCGTTCGAAGACCGGGTCCAGTTCGGAGCGGATGCCCAGGTGACGTCGACCGGCGCAATTGCGGTCGGATCCAATGTAGGCCCCAATCCAACCCGGCCCGCTCTTACGGCAAGCCCGGCGGTGGGAGGGACAAACCTCAGCTGGATGGCAGGGGTGGCCGGTGCGGATGGCGGCCGTGGCATCCCCATCGGCAAATGGTTTTTCTATGACTTTGACGGGCAGTCGCTGGCAGGCAGCAGTCCGCCGAACTATTTCGTCGGCGGAAACATGAAAAAGGCGAGCGACGACGATAACTCGGAATCCGGGCCCAACACCGATAGCATCCCCGGCATCGTTACCGGTGGCACCGACATCGGCGCAGGCGGCATCTATTCTTTCAAATTCGAGGTGAATCCCCAGACTTACACCTACCGGGGGACCATCACTTACCGACCGAAAAGCACCAGCCCCGCCAATGAAATCAAAACCTATTCCAGGGGAGGCCTCCGGTTCAGGGACAATGCCGATGCCAACACCCTGTTCTGGGGAGTATCGAAAAGCGCCGGCGAAAGCCGCATCTTCGCGATGGACAACATCCGTGTCTCACCCGGCGTCGATTTCTTCCCTGATTGGGTCGGAGCTTATTCGGCGCTCGGTGACAAAACCCGCTCGGCGGATCCCGACAGCGACGGCCGGAAGAACTTCCTCGAATACGCTCTCGACGGCGATCCATCGACTGGAACGGGAAGCGGCAAAGAAATCCACGGCGTGACCACCATTTCTTCGAACCGGTATCACACCCTTACCGTTCCCGTGCGCGCTGGATTCACTTTCGCCGCCGCGGCTTCGCCGAACACCGGCGACCTCGAATCCACCTTCACCAACAACGAAGGCATCAAATACCGCATCGAGGGCAGTTTCGATCTGTCGAACTGGAATGCCACCGTTGTCGAGGTGACACCCGCCCTCGCATCCACGCCCGCTCTCACCGCCAGCCCCGGCTACGTTTACAAGACTTTCCGTCTCGCACAGCCGATCTCCACCAGCCAACCGAAGGGCTTCCTCCGGGTGGTGGTGGATTCGACGAAATAACCGCTTAATCGAGGAGCCCCGAGCTCTTCATCCATTCGCCGACACGATCCGGCCAGCTGTTCACCGGCTGGCCGGATTTTTTCATGCCATAACCATGGCCGCCCTTCACATAGATATGAAGTTCCGCCGGCAGATTCAGCTTCTTGTATTCGAGGTATAACAAAGCACTTCCAGCCGGCGTGATCCGGTCGTCATGCGCATGCACCAGACAGACCGGCGGCGACTGCGGAGTCACCTTCATCTCAGGCTTCAGCTCGAAGCCGTCCTTCTGGGTCAGATAAGCCGGATACACCGGAATCGAGAAATTCGGAGTCGCATCTTCCGCCTCCAAAGCCGCGTCGCGCTGATAGGTCCGCTCGTTCGCATGGAGCGTCGTCATCACACAAAGGTGCCCGCCCGCGGAAAACCCGAGGAACCCGATCTTGTCCGGCTTGATCCCCCACTCCGCCGCGCGATGCCTGACGATCCCCATCGCCCGCTGCGCATCCTGAAGCGGAATCTCACCCTGCTTCGTGCCTTTCCGGTCCGGCACACGGTATTTCAACAACACGCCGGTCACCCCCATCGTGTTGAGCCATTCGCAGACCTGCGTCCCCTCATGTTGGATCGCCAGAATGTTATAGCCACCACCAGGCGCCACGATCACCGCCGTGCCATTGGGCTTCTCAGGTTTGTAAATCGAGATCGTCGGATCGGTGACATCCGTCACGCGTTTCACATCCTTCTCATCCTTCGGTGGAATCTCGCGCTCCGCCGGCTTCACGAAACCCTCGGGCTCCGGTGCGCCGTTCGGCCAGAGTTTCACGACAATCGGTTCGGCGGCGTTCGCCGCACAGGCGGCGATGAAAAGAAGTGGCAGGAATTTTTTCATGGAAGTCCCATGATACGAAACCTTCCCGATCCGTTATTCAAACAACCTCAACCGCCAAGATCCGCGGCCCCGGCCATTTCCAGCATCTCCGCATCCGTCAGGGCCCGCCTGAACACCGCCAGGCCTCCGATTCTCCCGCCGAAGAAATTTCCCCACGCCCCTCCGCGATGCACCGCGCCCACGGTGAAGTCCGCGCCGTCCGGGCCTCCATCGAATAGACCCTCCTCATACGGAAACGGATTCCTGAACTCCCATGAATCCAGCTTTCCATTCACGAAAACCTTCGACGCCTTGCCATCATAACTCATCGCGATGCACTGCCACCGCGCCATCGGGATCTCCGTCGCACCGCTTGAATAGGTGATGCAGAACTCTTCCCCCGGCGTCGGACCTCCGACCGCCGAAACGTGCCCATGAACGCGGTTCTTCACCGCATACCGTTTCATCTCGTCCGCCCGCGTCGCCGTGCCCGCATACAGGAAGAGACAATACTGCCGCTTCTTCCGCGTCTCATCCCAAACACCCGCGATCGCCTGCCACACCCGCGGATCCTTCCGCATCACCCATGCCACCACGCTCACCTGCGCATCCTTGCCATGGATGTCCAACGCACCCACATCCTTGCGATCGATCTGAAATCTCTGCCCATAAGCGATCTCCGCGGCGTGCGTTCCGAAAACGCCACCCTCCACCCGCGCCACCGGCCCTTTCTTTTCCTGCAATGCGAACACCGTCGCGCCCCCTTTCGACATCCTCGCTTCCCCCGCGGCTTCCTGGAAATCCCAGAACGCCACCAGATCCGGCGTCTTCAGCACCTTCTCCGCATCGCCCGCCAGAGCCATTCCTGAAATCGCGAAAACCGCCATCAACATCCGCTTCATCCGAAGAACCCTGCACATTCCATCGTATCCGCGCAATCACCCGGAAGTGGGTCCTTCCCATCCTCGACAAACCCGACCTCAAACCTCAGAACCACGTCACCATGCGATTCATCCCCATGATCCTCGCCGCCCTGGTCGCGGCCGCCACGCCTCTGCATGCGCAGGAACTCGCCAAAGCCACCGAACTTTCCGCCCGCGGAGGTCTTCCGAATTTCTTCGCAAAGCTGAAAGCCGGAGAAGAAGTCCGCGTCGGCTATCTCGGCGGAAGCATCACCGCGGCCAACGGCTGGCGCGTGAAATCCCTGAAATGGCTCAAGGAGCAATACCCGACCGCCAAACTCTCCGAGATCAACGCGGCCATCGGCGGCACCGGCTCCGATCTCGGGGTCTTCCGCGCCAAGCAGGATGTCATTTCGAAGAAACCCGATCTCCTTTTCATCGAGTTCGCCGTGAATGACGGCGGCGGCCAACCGGAAAACATCCAGCGCTGCATGGAAGGGATCGTCCGCCAGACGTGGGCCGCCGATCCCAACACCGACATCTGCTTCGTCTACACGATTTCCGAGCCGATGCTGAAAGACTACCAGGCCGGCAATCTCAACCGCTCCGCCACCGCCATGGAAGGCGTCGCCAACCACTACGGCATTCCTAGTATCGCGTTCGGGGTCGAAGTCGCGAAGCAGGTCACCGACAAGTCGCTCGTCTTCACCGGAAAACCCGATCCCGCGAAACCCGGCGAGCGCTTCTTCACCGGCGACAACGTCCATCCCGGCGACACCGGCCACGAAGTCTATCAAACCGTCATCGCCCGCAGCTTCACCGCGATGAAGGACACCGGCACCGGCGGCCCCCACAAGGTCGTCGCCAAAGATCCGCTCCACGCCGACAACTGGGAGCACGCCAAGATCATTCCGATCACCCAGTCCATGCTCAAAGGCAAATGGACCAAACTTGATCCCGAGCAGCCCGGCCGCGCGAAGGACTTCCGCAACCGCCTTCCCGAAATGTGGAAAGC
>DATLIO010000352.1:0-7266 GCA_035539355.1 Luteolibacter sp. | reverse complement strand
CCCTGCGCGACGAGTTTCAGCGACAGCCAGGTGAAGCGGAGGATGCCTTGGTCGAGTTCACCGCGTTTCGCGAGAGGGTCGACGATGTAGGGTTTGCTCGCGGTCCACGTTTCGGAAGGCGAGGGGAGATCCGCGGAGATGCCGGTGCGTTCGACTTTGGTGACCTTGTCGCCCCAGTCGTCGACGGTGGTCTTCGTCGTGGATTTTCCCGCGATCAATGACCAAGCCCCGAGGCAGATCAGGATGGCGATGATCGGCAGAATGATGGTGTCGAGTCTGAGATGTTTCATGGGAAGTGTGTGAGGTGTTGGTTTCCAGGAAATCGGGATGACGGAATAGGGAAGGAAGCGCCGGCCCGGAGACCGGCGCTTCCGGATCCATCAGCCCTTGAGAGTGGTGACGGCGAACGATTTCGCGTAGGCTTCGAGATCGCCGGCCGGGTCGAACTTGATGCCGTCGAAGAAGGTTTCGGCATCGTTGCTGAGGCCGCCGTGGGTGTAGCCGATCTCCTTCATGGCTTCCTCGTAGATGTCGGTGCGCATGACCTGCTTCGCGACGCCTTCATAATCGGGAGCGCCTTCGGTGAAGCCCCAGCGGCGGAGCTGGGTGAGCCACCATTTGGCATACTTCGGCTGCGGGTAGTTGCAGTTGCGGTCGCTGAAGATCATGTAATCGGCGTCGCGGAACTTGCGGCCGTCGCCCATGTCATACTTGCCCTGCAGGCGTTGCAGGATCGCTTCCGGCGGGCAGTTGATGTAGGTCGGGGCGCTGACGATTTTCGCCTGCTCGGTGCGGTTGTCCATTTTGTCGAGCCAGACGGACGCTTCGTGGAGCGCCTTGAGGACGGCTTTGACGGTCTTGGGGTTCTTCGCGGCGAATTCCTCGGTGAAGGCGCAGACTTTCTCCGGATGATCCTTCCAGATCTGCTGGGTGTTGATGGCGGTGAAGCCGATCTCATCGGTGATGGATTTGGCGTTCCATGGTTCACCGACGCAGAAGCCGTCCATCTTGCCGACCTTCATGTTGGCGACCATCTGCGGCGGCGGGATGGTGATGAGGGAGATGTCGGCGTTGGCGCCACCGGCGTCGCCCGGATTGATGCCGCCGGCGGCGAGCCAGTAGCGGAGCCACATCGCGTGGGTGCCCGGCGGGAAGGTCATCGCGAAGGACATCGGGTGGCCGTCGGCCTTCGCTTTGTCGACGATGGGTTTGAGGGCCTTCGGATCGGCGGCGACCTTGCCCTTGAGCGAGTTGGCGAGGGTGATCGACTGGCCGTTGCGGTTCATGAGCCACGGCACCACCATCGGTTTCTTGGGAGCACCGCCGAGACCCATCGTGGAGGCGATGGGCATGCCGAGGAGCATGTGGGTGGCCTGGATGTCGCCGTTGGCGAGCGAGTCGCGGATGGCGGCCCAGCTGGCGCCCTTGGTGATGGTACTGCGGATGCCGTACTTCTTGAAGAGGCCTTTTTCGTGGGCGATGACGATCGGCGAGCAATCGGTCAGGGCAATGATGCCGAAATTGACGTCGGGCGCTTCGGGTGAATCATCGGCCGATTGGGCGCCGACCCAGCCTGTCGGCAGGCCGGCGGCAAGAAGGCCGAGAGCGGTGGTTCTGGAGGAGCGGACGAGGAAGTCGCGGCGCGAAATGGTGTGGATCGATTTCATGGTGAGATGACGTGCGGGTCACCTCATTACAAAGCGTATCAAAGGCCATCGTGCCAAAGTTGGGGATGAATCCATGAATAGAATTCTCATGCGGTCGCTGAAGCCGCCTCATGAAAATGGCCTCCAAATCAGTCATGTTCATTTCGCGGCGGGTCCAGTTATGCCTGCCATGCATACATGGACTTTTCCCTGCGATTTCCGGCCTGATTTCCGGAAACGGACTGAATTTCACATCATGAGCCGGATCGCGAGTGCCAACGCGATGAGCGCGAAAATGATGGTGGAGATCTTCCAGAACAGGACCGGATGCTTTTCGATGAAAGCGGCGTTCACGGCATGCCAGGGACGCACTTTCTCCGGGTTCGAAAGGTCGAACGAGAGCTCGCTGAAATGTTGGTAGCGGCGCTCCGGCTGGATGGCGCAGGCGCGGAGGATGATGGCGTCCAGCCAGGGCGGGATGAGCGGGTTCGCCGCCGAGGGCAATTTCGGCTCGCGGAACACCGGCGTCTGGAACCGCTCGATCTGGCCGAAGGGGAGCTGGCCGGTGAGGGTTTGATAAAGCGTGACGCCGATGGAGAAGATTTCAGAGCGCTCGCTGACGGGTGCGTTGGTGAATCTTTCAGGGGCGAGATAACTCGCGGTCCCGGCGCGGGAGGTCCGGGAGAAGACCTCGCAGCTCGAACCGAGGTCGATGAGCTTGAAGAAAACCGAATCGTAGGCGGAGCCGATGAGGATGTTCTCGGGTTTGATGTCGCCGTGGACGAGATCGTGGCGCAGCAGGCGCATCGAGGACTGCGTCAGGAAAATTCCGAGCTGCACGGCCTCGTCGACCTGCAGGCGTCGCTGCCGGAGCAGGGTTTCCAGACCCGGGGCATCGACGAACTCCATGATATAATAGAGGGAGGTCCGGGTGGGGTTCTCCCAGGCTTTGACAAAGGGTGTTTCCGTGGAGAACCGGACGGCGTTCCAGGTTTCCTTGAGGAAGGCGTGCTTGATGAGCGGATCGTCACCGGCTTCGCGCGGGGCGAATTTCATTACCTGCCGGCAACCTTCGCGTTCGGCGAGCCAGCAGCGGTCGTTCGCACCGAAGGATCGGAGAAGGGTCCAGCCGTCGTGCTTCTGGCCGCCGGCGAGGGTATCAAGGACGGGGAGCTGGTGGTCTTCGCGGCGTGCGGTCCAGCCGAGGGATTCGACGGTCAGGAGGATGGCCGCGCAATCGTCGCGGGATTCGGCGGGTGAAACGTCGCGGGCTTGTTTCGCGATGTGGCGCGCGGAGTTTTTCGCCGCGATCGAGGCTGCGATTTCCTCGTCCTTGAGGTGATGGTGGATGCCGTCGGAACAGAGGAAGAGCAGGTCGCCTTCCTCGAGGTTCATCTTGGAGGTGATCGGGTTCAGTGCTTCGGCCACGCCGAGCGCGCGGGTCAGGCGGAGCGGGGAATCGGGATCGACATCATCGGTGGTGAGCTGGGTGAAGGTTTCGCCGCGGAGATGGTAAAGACGTGAATCGCCGATGCCGAGGTAGGTGAGGAAGCCTTCGTCATAAAGAACGACGACCAGGGTGCAGACCATTTCAGGCCGGTCGAACCGTGCGGACGATTCGTTCCACAGGATGCGGTTGATCAGCCGGACCGTTTCGCGGAGCGCCTTGCCGGGAGTCCAGCCGAGCGGATGGCTCCGGTAGTGCGTCGCGATCATGGCGACCGCTTTTTCAGCCGCTTCCCTGGCGGCGGGGCTGGTGCCCGCACCGTCGGCGAGCGCGGCGAGAAATCCGTCGTTCCAGGTGGTGACCGCCACCGCGTCCGATGAGGGATATCCCTCGTCTCTCGGCAAGGCGTGGGACGTGTGGCGGATTTTCAAGCTCGGTGGGTTTTTTCAGGGAAACTAGATCCGGGCGTCGGTCATGGCGCCCCAGGTCGTGCGCCAGCGGGTTTTCACGAGGGCGAGCCCGCTGACCGCGACGAAGCAGAGCACCGAGAATGCGATGAATCCCCAGGAACACGAGCCGAAAGCTTGTTTCGAGAGTCCGAGGGAACTTGCGAGATAGAATCCACCGATGCCGCCGCCGCAACCGACGAGTCCGGTCATCACGCCCATGTCCTTGCCGAAGCGTTGTGGCAGGAGCTGGAAGATGGAGCCGTTGCACATGCCGAGCGCGGCGCTCACCCCGAGGAAGATGATCAGGTTCAGCCAGAAGGAATGGATGCCTGCGGCGACAAGGAGGAGTCCGCCGGCGACGCAGTAGAGAAGGATCATCGAGCGGATGCCGCCGACGCGGTCGGAAATGGCGCCGCCGATCGGACGGGCGATGGCTCCCACGAACGTGCAGGCGGCGGCGAAGTCACCGGCATGGACGGCGGAGAGTCCGAACTCCGAGCGGAAGTAGAGGTTGTAGTAGCTGGCGAGGCCGACGAAGCCACCGAAGGAGACGGTATAATAGAAGCAGAACCAGTGGGCGTCCTTTTCCTTCAGAAGCCGGACATAGTCGGTGAGTTTCTTTTTCACCACGGTGCCGGGGGCGTCCTTCGAGAAGATGACGTAGACCGCGAAAGTCAGGACCGCGGGGATGAGCGCGAAACCGAAGACGGCCTGCCAGCCGAAGACCGCGGCGAGGCGGGGGGCGATGAGGCTGTCGAGGACGACGCCGACATTTCCCGCACCCGCAAGGCCCAGCACGACGCCCTGCATGTTGGGCGGATACCAGCGTCCGGCTTGCGGAAGGGCGACGGCGAACGATGCGCCCGCGACGCCAAGGACGAATCCGAAGATGAGGGTGGCTTCAAAGTTCTTCAATCCGAGGATCCAACCTCCGGCGAGTGCTGCCATCACCACCAGCTGGGCGACGATGCCGGTGGTCTTCGCGCCGATGCGGTCGACGAGCAGACCGAGTGCGAGTCTGAGAAGGGCACCACCAAGGATGGGCACCGCGACCATCATGCCTTTTTGTCCGGCGGTGAGATGAAGGCTTTCGGCAATCTGGGGGCCCAGGGCTCCGAGGAGCGTCCAGACCATGAAGGAGAAGTCAAAGTAGAGGAATGCGGTGAGCAGGGTCGGCCAATGCCCGGATGATTTGAGATCGCTGAGTTTCATGAGTCGCTATCCAAGTGCCAAGCATCCGTCGGGCCATCGTGCGGGATTCTCATGTGTTGGGTTCATTTCAGAGTCATTCCTGAAATGAATCCCGTTCATGTGAATCAAGCGGTCTTCATCTGATGCGTCGCGGCGTGGTAAAGGTCCTCGCGGTAGATGCGTGAAATGGAGCCGCTCGTGGTTTCCGAGAATGCGCCGGTGGCGCGGAGTCCGGCGAGGATCCAGGATGCCTTGTCGACGGTCGGCCGGTTGACCGAATCGCCGGAGAACAGATGGAAATGGCTGGCATTGGTGCTGCCGATGCCTGAATCGAACATCGATCCGAGGCTGTTTTCGAGGACCTGGGGTGAAGCTCCGGTGTATTCCTTTTTGGAAAGGATCTTGATCAGCTCCGGCCGGAAATACGGATCCTGGCAGAGGGCGCATGCTTCAAGGAGGGCGGTGACGAGGAGGAGCGACTCGTCGTAGTTCTCACGCAGGAAATTTCCCGAAAGCAGCAGCACCTTTTCGGGGTGGCCGTGTGAGAGATCGGTGGAGGTGGCGGGTGACCAGCCGATGCCGGAGAGGATGGATTCCGAGTTCCATGGCTCACCGACGCAGTAACCGTCGATGTGACCGGCTTTGAGTTGCCGTGGCATGAGTGGGGGTGGAAGGAAGATGATTTCCGCGTCTTCACTGGGATCGATGCCGTTCCGTTTCAACCAGGAGTGGAGGAGGATGTGGTGGGATGAGCAGCGGTGGGTGGCTGCCAGCGTGAGCGGGCGGTCCTTTTTCCAGGAATGGGTCAGGAACGAGCGGAGGCCCTCGCCTCGGCCGATTTTTTCCGGGGAAATCTCACGCGAGAGGGTGATGGCGTTGCCGTGGAGATTGAGGACCATTGGCACGGCGACCTCGCATTTCAGGCCGGTGAGGCCGAGTCCGAGGGCGAAGGCGAGGCCGGCGATGGATTGGGAGGCGTCGAGGTGCCCGTAGAACATCTTGTCGCGGACCGTGGCCCAGCCGAGTTCACGGGAGAGTTCGACGCGGAGCCCGTGGCGTTCGAAGATTCCGGTTTCCTGGGCGACGGCGATCGGCGCGCAATCGCTCAACGGTACGAAACCCAGACGGATGGCCGACGGGCGGGGATTGAAACGCGGATTCAGGGATTCCATGAAGGGGCGGTAAGCGGATTGAATGCCAAAAATGCAAATTTGGCATAAGCGCTGCTGATTTGTGGGCGGCCTCGCAATGAGTGCCGTTCATTATTATGGATTGGGTTCCGGATCTGAGACAGTTGAGAGCGTTTGTGGCGGTGGTTGAAGAAGGCAGTTTCACCTTGGCTGCGAGGCGCCTTTTCGTCACCCAGTCCGCTGTCAGCCACTCTCTCCGCACTTTGGAGGAACAGCTTTCCTGCAAGTTGTTGGACCGCACCGGCAAACGGGTGGTGGTGACGGTCGAGGGGGAACTGCTTTTGAAACGCTGCAAACGCGTCATTTTCGAGTTGGACCAGGCGAGCCGGGATCTCGACGGGCTGCGGAAATGGGGGCAGACGAGGATCCGGATCGGCGCGCCGCACAGTCTGTGTACCTTCATTGTGCCGACGGTGCTCCGGGAATTCCGCGACTGCTTTCCCCGGTGTGAACCGATCATCGAAGCGGGCGACACCATGATGCTGCTCGACCGGCTGGCGAACGTGGAACTGGACCTCGTCGTGGGTTTGAAACCCCGGGGCCGGAGCGACGACGGTTATCGGGCGATGTTCACCGACCGGCTGGCCTTCGTGGTTTCCCCCTTCCATCCATGGGTGACCGATCCGGGTTCGGTGATCGCCACGCTGACCGACCAGCAGTTCATCATTTACGCGAAGGCGACCGAGACCCACCGGCTCATCGAAGAGTGGTTCGAGAAAAAAGGCGGCCGCGGGAAAAAGCCGCTCGTCCTCGGTGACATGCAGGCGATCAAGGAAATGGCGAAGCTGGGTGTCGGCGTGGGAATCGTCGCACCGTGGATCGCATCGCGTGAGATCGCGGAGGGTTCGCTGAAGGCGATCGCGATTCCGGATCCGGGCATCGAGCGCGAGTGGGGTGTCTTCCATTCTGCCAACCGCGAGCCGAGCCTTGTTGAGGAGGCATTCATCGGGTTGTGCGAAATGGCGTTCGCGACGATGCCTGGCGGGATGCCGGAGTGATGGGATTGTCTTGAGATCAACGGGTCGGGAGTGTATTCGGCTGGAATGCGTCTCCTGCTGCTCGCGTTGATTTCGGTTTTGGCGGCTGGTTTCGCGGGCGTGAAGCTGGCGGGAAGTAAACAACGGGAAGCCGTTTCCGAAAAGTTCCGCTCGGAAGACCGGAGCGGAGAGAGGACCAAACGCTGGCGTGCGGGAGATTTGAATGCATGGGCTTCGGATCGGAAGTCCAAGGATCCGTTCGCGAATGATTGGAAGGACTGGAGCGACGGGGAACTGAGAAAGGCGCTCGACGACGGTGTCCGCGATCCTGAAGTCGTGATCGAGTTGGGGGATGGCCGGCGGATC
>DATLIO010000351.1:0-7230 GCA_035539355.1 Luteolibacter sp. | reverse complement strand
AGCACGGGCGTGGGCTCGGTGACGCAGAACAGCGCGCTGTCCCGCCTCTCGCTTTCTGGCACGAACACCTTCGACGGCGTCTACACGATCACTTCGGGCGCGATGAGTTTCGTCAACCGCGTCTCGCTTTTCAACGCGGACACCGCGAAGTGGACATCGTCGAAAATCGCCGTTTCGTCCGGCGGCACACTTTCCCTCGGTTACGGCGGGGTGGCGAAGTTCAGCGCCGCGGAGATCAGCACGATCAACAACGGCGACATCCTGGTGGTCGGATCCAACCTCGGTATCGATACTTCCGACAGCCAGACCTATTCGAACGCGATCACCGATGCCAACGGTGGGACAAGGTCGATCGGTTTCGAAAAACTCGGGGCCGGCGTCCTCACGATCACCGGCAACAACACCTACAGCGGTGACACGATCCTTTCGCAAGGCTCGCTC
Organism: Luteolibacter sp.; assembly: GCA_035539355.1. Taxonomy (GTDB): domain Bacteria; phylum Verrucomicrobiota; class Verrucomicrobiia; order Verrucomicrobiales; family Akkermansiaceae; genus Luteolibacter. The sequence goes on along the minus strand of DATLIO010000351.1, from coordinate 6,789 downwards.
AACGTCGGCGCCGCCCAGAGCGGAAGCACGGGTCCGCTCAGCAACAGCACGATCCAGTTCCGCGGCGGCACGCTGCAGTTTTCCGCCGCCAACACGTTCGATTACTCCGGCCGCATCAGCAACACCTCGAACCAGGCGATCCGGATCGACACCAATTCCCAGACGGTGACCTTCGCCACCGCCTTCGGGGGCACGAATACCACGCTCAACAAATTGGGCACGGGCACGCTCATCCTCACCGCCGCCAACACGTACGGGCCCGCCAGCAGCAGCACCACCATTTTCACCGATGTCTCGGGTGGCACGCTCCGCGCGGCGGACGGCGCGGTCTACGCCGGCGACGCCAACCTGAAGAAGATTTTCGGCCTCGGCGGCGTCCAGCTGGCCAATAGCACCACGCTCGATCTCCGCGCCAACGGCCAGAACGACAACTCCTCGCAGATCCTCACCTACGGCAACCAGCTCCAGGTTTCCTCCACGGGTGCCAGCTACACCGTCAACGTCGATCGGGAATCGGCGACCGGTGGCACCGGAAAAACCATTGCGATGGGCAACCACAACGTCGGAGCCAACACGACGCTGAACGTCACCGGCGGCAATGGCTTCCAGTTTTCCATCGGATCCTACGCTCCCGGTGGTGGCGGCACGGCGTCCACCACGTTGCTCAACCCGACGAGCGCGAACCTGCTCATCGGCAGCATCGGCGGCGGTACGAACTCGGCCAGCCCGACGGTCACGTTGGGCGGGACCTCCACGGGCAACGTGGTCACCGGGGTGATCGCCAACAATGGGAGCCCCGGAGCCACGGGCACCGCCATCCTGAAGTCGAACACCAGCACGTGGCGGCTGAATGGAACGAACACCTACACGGGCACGACGACGGTCAACGGCGGCAAGCTTCTCATCAACGGCAGCACCGCCGCTTCGTCGCGGGCGGTGACTGTGAACACAGGCGGCACGCTCGGTGGCACGGGCAATCTTTTCGGCGGTACGGGAACTTCGCTTTCCGCAGGCGTCACGGTGAATGCGGGCGGCACGCTCGCTCCGGGTGACCTGAATGCGAGCATCGGCATCCTCCGGGTTTCCAGCATCAGCACGGCGGCCGCGCTCACCTTCGCTCCCGGCGGCACCTATTTCTGGGAAATGGCGGCGCTGGTCGACAATGTGGGCGGCACCGCGGGCACCGACTTCGACCAGATCCAGATGCTCGGTGCGAACGGCAACCTGGTTCTCGGCGGCACCTCGCAACTCACGCTCGGCTTCGCCAATTCGATCGCCGATCCGAACTCGGCCGATCCTTTCTGGCAGATCGCCCGCTCGTGGACGATCATCAAGGCGGGCGCGAGCACGACGAACACCGGCTCGACGAACTTCAACAGCCTCACGAACGCCAATTTCACCTCCGGTTCCTTCAGCACGACCGCGGATGCGCTGGGCAACGTGATCCTGAATTTCACTCCGGTGCCGGAACCGTCGTCCGCGGCGATTGCTTTCGGGCTGGCGGGTCTGCTGGGTTTCCGCAGGCGTCGTGGCTGATCGGAGCGCTTTTAAAAAAGCGGCGGCGACGAGGAGGGATTCGTCAGCCGCCGTGATTTGATTCCCAGGGGGAGCTTCTGTTTTCGGGGGGAGTATCGTCGTTTGGAAACCGGGGGGAATCCGTAGGGCAACGGTATGACCATGTCACCAAACCGGCCATCCCGCCATTACGTCATCGCGTTAACGTGAACGCGTGGGGGGATCAGCCTCTGGCGAGCTCGTTGGAAAGGTCGTCCGCGTATTCCTTGAGGAGCCGTTCGTCGCGCTCGGTGAACTCGCGCGGGATCCTGTCGATGAGGCAGAGCGAACCGATGGGATGGCCGTCGGCCGAATGGACGGGAGCGCCGGCGTAGAAGCGGAAACCGTGTTGTTTGATCACGGGATTTCCGGCGAAGCGTTTGTCACGGGCGAGGTCTTCGATGATGACGGTTTCGTCCATGGCGATGACGTGACCGCAGATCGAGGTTTCGCGCGGGCTCTTGCCGGCGTCGGCGAGCGAGTCAGGAAGTCCGGACTGGGCGGTGAAATATTGGTAACGGTCGTCGACCAGGCTGAGGACGGCGATGGGGGCCTCGAACACACGGGTGAGTTTCTCGACGACGGGTTGGAAATCGCGCTGGCCGCCAAGAAGACCGGTGGAGCGGAGGGCGGCGATGCGTTCGGCGTCGTTCCCGGGAATGGGGGCGGGTTTCATTTCCCGGTCCATGGCGGAAGCGAGCCGCTGGACGGCGGCGTGGGCGTCCGCGATGCCTTTCATAATGATGTCGGCTCCGGCGGCGCGCAGGATCTGGTCGGTCTCCGGATCGATGGGGGTCTTGCCCCAGAGTCCGACGGCGATCTTCAGATCGGGGAAAGCGGCGCGGAATTTCAGGCAGAGGTAGCGTGCCTGGCTGACCGTTGAGGGCTCGACCACGGAGATGCAGACGACATCGACGTCGTTGCCTTCGGCGAGCTGGAGTTTTTCGGAAGTGGTGAGGTTGACCGGGGCGCGCGTGACCTCGAACCGGTATTGGCGGAGGAGCTGGGCGAGCATTTCCCCTGCAAGGCGGTCGCGGTTGGCCCGGGCGGGGACGCAGAGCACGTGGCAGGGGCCGATGGTGGAGGCGATGTTTTCAGGAAGCGGCTCGGGGACTTTGGCAATGCCGGGAAGGCCTTCGTCGAGTTCCTCAAGCAGTTCGCCGAGCGCGAATTCGACCTGGTCGTTCTGGTCCTTGTCGAGCAGGCGGTTGGCATGGTCCCGGCTGGCGAAGGTCAGCGCGGGGATGAGCATGGTGTCGTAGAAATCGGTGAGCGTGTGGGTCTTGAGATAGCTTTCCGCGAGTTCGAGCTCGTCCTGGCCTCCGGCCCTGAGCAGCCGGTAATAACAATCCTCCGCGGGCGTCAGCGCCTCCTCGTCGCTGAGCATGACATTGAGGAAAGCCAGTTGCGGGATATGCCGCCCCATGACGGCGATGCAGACGGTGATAGGCGTTGCCATCACCAGCCCGACCGGTCCCCAGAGATAGGTCCAGAAAACGGCGGCGATGATGAGGGCGATCGAGGAGACGCCGGTGCTGGAACCGTAGAGCCAGGGTTCCATGATGTTGTTGCTGACCAGCTCCAGAACGACGAAGAGGGCGATGGTTTTCACCGGCATCCACCAGTCCGGCGAGACGGCGATGGAAAGGATGAGCGGAAACGCGGCGGCGATCCATGGGCCGACGTACGGGACGAACCGTAGCACGGCGGCGAAGGTTCCCCAGAGGATCGCATTGGGAACACCGATGATCCAGAGCCCGAGCGCCACGCCCATGCCGTAGGTCACGTTCACCACCAACTGCATGAACAGATATCGGGAAACGCGTGAGGCGGCGTCATCGATGGCGCTGGTGGTGGAACTGATGCGCCCCTGTCCGACGAGACGGATGATCCGGTTCCTCAGATCCTCCCTCTGCAAAAGCATGAAAACCATCAGCAGCAGCACGAGCGCCGCCGTGCCGAGCGGACCGACAACGGGCGCGACGAGGAGTTTGAAGAGTTCGAGCGGAGAAGCGCTGGGGGAAGAGACCACCTCCACGGGGATCGCTTTTCCTCCGGCCTGCGGTTCGGGTTTGTGGATGCCGTCCTTGGGCTCCTGATGGGTTTTTCCGGCACCGCCGGGGAGATCCTTCTTGAGATCGTTGAAAGCGTCGGAAAGTTTCGTGAAAGCACCGCCGGACGGCAGTTGGAAGGCCTGGAGTTTGGTGCGGATGTTTTCCTTGTAGTTGGGAAGCTGGGTCCCGAGATCGACGATCTGGCGGGTGAGCACCCAACCGGCGGAAACGGTAAGGACCAGCATCATGACCACCACGACGAGTACGGCGCAGATCCGGCCGATGTAGCGCTGGAGGCGGGTGACCAGCGGCGACAGCAGGAATGTCAGCAGCGCGGCGAGGGCGAGGGGAGTCAGGATTTGCCGGCCGAAGTAGAGCCCTGCGATGACAAAGGTGATCAGGGAGATGGTCCAGAGCCCGGCGATGGCGCGGGTGGATGAATTCCGCGATTTGGATGGAACCATCAGTACATCATCGCATCCGGGCGGAGGGGATTGGCAATGGTATAATGCAGGAGAATTTGAGGTGCCGGGGCGCGGCACCTTCGATGAACGGGACAACCGATGGGATCACTCCGCGTGGGTGCGATGCCATTCGGCAAAGACCTGCGGGGAGATTTCGGAAGGTTTGATTTCCGAGCGGCCGCCCCAGAAGACGTTCGTGTAGGAGACGGGGATGCCGATGGACTCGAGATGTCTGTCGATGGCGGCCTTGTGCTCGAGCACGCGCGCTTTCTCGGTGCCGTGGACGACGCCCATGATGTTGACGTCGCCGAACTGCGGTCCGCCTTCGCGCCAATAACAATGGGTCATGCAATAGTGACGGCCCACTTCCGAACCGGCTTCGATTTCCCGGCCTTTCGGCACGGCCCAATGGAAGAGCCCGTTGAAGCGCGTGACGCGCTCGCCGGTGGACGATGGTTTGACGTGCTCGAGGAACGTGGAGAATCGGCCGATGACCTTTTTGCCGTTGAGGGCTTCGGCGACTTCGCAGAAACGATCGATGCTGACACCGGCTTTCTCCGCGCGGCCGATCCATGGATCGTAGACGATTTCCTCGGGAGTGAGTTCTTCCTTGAGGCAGAGCAGGATTTTCCACTCCTCGGGAGTGAGGTCGGCGGGAACCGTGGTCATCATGACGGCGGGTTCCTCGGCCTTTTCACCGGGCTCGAGGCTGCGGCGGCGGATGTGGCCGACACCGAGGGCGAAGACTCCGTTCGCCGGCATCAGGAGATATTCGGTCGCGCCGGTGAGGCGGAGAAGGGCCGTGGCATGGAAATCGAGCGATTCACCGACCGGCACCTTGAGGGTGGTCCAGAGGCGGTAGCCGGAGCCGGAAACCTCGGTGTCGGTGGAACGGATGACGACGTGGCCGGAGAACGGATCTTCCTTCGCCATGAAATCGAAGGCGGCGTTGAGTTTCTCTTCAGGCACCTTCCAGGCGACGAGCGCTCCGTGGGCGAGCTTGGTGGCGAGCAAGGTCTGACGCACGCGGCGGATGACCCCGCCTTCGAGCATGGCGCGGATCCGCTCGGTCACGATCGGCACATCGACTCCGGATTTCTCGGCGATGACGTGGAACGGATGACGGTGGAAACCGGAAACGAGGTCCTCGGAAACGGCGAGGATTTTCGCGTTCACGGGATCGGTGTGCTCGACGGGGATGGTGTGCATGACGGAATGGGCTGTGATTGATACTGGCGGGATCAGGCGGAAGTTTCGCCGAGCAGTTCTTCGAGATAGGCCAGGGCGGCCTCCCGATCAAGGATTCGTCCTTCGAGTTGCTCGGTCTGGATGGATTCGAGGATGTCTTTGAAACGCGGTCCGGGTTCCATTCCGCGCCCGATGAGGTCGCGGCCGGAAACGAGCGGAGGCGGAATCAGGGGCTCCGCCGCGAACTCGGTTTCCTTGGTCTGGAGGAACTCGTAATTGTCGGTGAAGCCGTTGGACGAGCCGCAATCGACCCGGTGGAGCTCCATTTCCATCGGGAAGGTCGGCTCGGCCATGAACCGTTTCAGTTTCGCGACGCGCATCTTCTGCACGTTCATGAACTGCATGTGGCGGGCGACCATCGGGACGACGGCGTTGATGACGGCGTTCGGATATTTGAGCCGGTTCAGGATATCCCGGGCCATGTCCGCTCCGAGCAGGTCGTGGCCGTTGAAGCGGATGCGGCCGGCGGCCTCGTCGAAGGTCTGCGTCGGCGGTTTGGCGATGTCGTGGAAAAAGACGGCGAGGCAGAGTTCGAGCGGCGCGTCATCGCCCAACATGTCCAACATGATGAGGGTGTGCGTGTAGACGTCGCCTTCCGGATGCCATTCGGGCGGCTGCTCGCAGCCGATCGTTGCGAGGAATTCCGGGATGAAATGCTCCAGCAGCCCGCTTTCGATGAGCAGTTCGACGCCTTTCCGGCGGCGTTTGGAAACGATGATTTTGGAGAATTCGTCGCGGATGCGTTCCGCGGAGATTTTTTCCAGAAGCGGAGCATTCGATTGGATGGCGGCGAAGGTCAGCGGCTCGATCCCGAACTCAAGCGTCGTGGAAAAGCGGATCGCGCGGAGCAGCCGGAGGGCGTCTTCCGAGAATCGTTTCGATGGATCGCCGATGGCCCGGAGTATCCGCGTTCCAAGATCGGCGAGGCCGCCGGTGAAGTCGACGATTTCGCCGGTTTCGGGATTCTCGAACAGGCCGTTGACGGTGAAATCCCGGCGCTGGGCGTCTTCTTCCGGTGTTGAGAAGGTGACGGAATCGGGGCGCCGGCCGTCCTTGTAGCTGCCGTCGGTCCGGAAAGTCGCGATTTCCACGTGATGGCCGGCGTGTTTCGCGATCACGACGCCGAAATGAGCGCCGACTTCGTTGGAGCCGGGAAACAGCCGGATGACTTCGGCCGGGGTGGCGGAAGTGGCGATGTCGTAATCCTTGGGCTCGAGCCCGAGAAATCGATCCCGGACACACCCGCCGGCGAACAACGCCTCATGGCCGGCCGCACGGAGGCGGCGGGCGAGGACGATGGCGGAGTCGCGTGCGGACATCAGCGGACCTTTGCCCCGTGGCGGGGTGCGATCAAGGCGGAATCAAACCGTGCGGCGGCGACGGCAAAATAGGGGCAGCAGGCTCCCGAGCGCCATGATCGCCAAGGACGGTTCGGGGACGGCGACGATCTGGACCATGTTGAGGAAACC
>DATLIO010000350.1:0-5968 GCA_035539355.1 Luteolibacter sp. | reverse complement strand
GTGCGGTGGATGCCATTCCGCGGTGGCAGCGGAATGCCAGGACAAACAGCGGCGAAGATTTCCGGGGAAAGCGGGCCTTGGATCGCGAGTCCGGCCCAGAAGCCGCTTTCGTTGCGGATCGATGCGTCTTCGGGCTGATGCTGGATCAGCCAGTCGTAGTCCTCATCGATCATCGAGGCGTTCACCACGAGGAAATATTCGTCTTCTCCGGTGCGGTAGGCGATGAGGTCGTCGATGACGCCGCCATGCTCGTTGAGCATGAGGGTGTATTGGCCTTCGCCGGGCAGGAGTGACTGGAGATTGTTGGTCAGCATCCGATTCAGCCAGGCGGTCGAGCCGGGGCCGGTGACGATGAACTGCCCCATGTGGGAGATGTCGAAAATACCGGCTTTTTCGCGGACCGCCGCGTGCTCGGAAAGGATCGACGTGTATTGGACGGGCATGCGCCATCCGCCGAATGGGACCATCTTCGCGCCGAGGCTCTCGTGGTTGGCTTCGAGCGGGGTCCGTTTCAGATCTTCGGTCACGCCGCGAGGATGCGGGGGCGGCGCGGGCTTGTCAATCGGTCGGGAGGGTGGATGATCCCCGGCGATGCGTTTTCTCGATCGATTGGAGCGGAAAGCCGGCTGGCTGAGTTTTCCCGGGTTTTTGCGGTTTTACGTGCTTTTCCACGCGCTGGTGTTCGCACTGCAGATTTTCCGGCCGGATATCGGCCTACTGCTGGAATTCGACCGCACGAAAATCATGGCGGGCGAGGTCTGGAGGCTCATGACGTTCCTTTTCGCTTCGTCCGGAGTGGGAGGGGTCACGCCGATGGGGGCGCTGTTCTTTTTCTTCATGGTGATGATCGCCTTCATGATAAGCGACGCCTTGGAAGGGGCATGGGGCGTGTTCCGGACCTCGATGTTTTTCTATGCCGGGTGGATGTTCCTGATCGTGGGGAATTTCATCTCGCCCGTTGAGTTCCCGAGCAGCGGGTTTCTGTTGTATGGAACCGCATTCCTGGCTTTCGCCACGTTGTTTCCCAAAGTGGAGTTCAGATTGTTTTTCATCCTCCCGGTGCAGGTGAGGTTCCTTGCAATGATCCAGGGCGGTATCGCGGTTCTGAGCGCGATCCTCTCGCCGGGCTTGTTGCCTATATTGCTGCTTGGTCACCTGAACTACCTGCTGTGGGCGGGGATTCCGGCTTTGCGGGGGCAGGCAAGGGTGATGCAGTCATCGCAGCGTCGGCGCAGTTTCAACGCCAAGAAGCTTTCCAAAGAGGAAGCGTTCCATCGTTGTGCTTCCTGTGGCAGGACTGAAATCTCGGATTCCACCTTGGAATTCCGGATCGGTGCGGATGGTCAGGAATATTGTGATGACCATCTTCCGGGCTGAACCCGGCCGGATTCAGAGGATCTCTTTGACGAAGGTCTCGCGGCTGAAAATCGAGAACGCGTCAGGCTCTTCACCGGTGCCGATGAAACGGGGCGGAATCTCGAGCTGGTCGTAGATCGTGATGGCGATGCCGCCTTTGCCGGAGCCGTCGAGCTTGGTGACGATGAGTCCGTCGAGAGGTGACGCTTTGTGGAATTCCTTCGCCTGTTGCATCGCGTTCGAGCCGGTGGTGGCGTCGACGACCAGCAGCGTGAGATGAGGGGCGGTTTCGTCCTGTTTGGCGAGCGTGCGGCGGATTTTCGTCAGCTCCTCCATCAGGTTGTGCCGGGTATGAAGGCGGCCGGCGGTGTCGCAGATGAGGAACTGCGTTTGATCGGTGATCGCTTTCTGATGGGCGTTGAAACAGACCGACGAGGGGTCGGCGTTGGGATTGCCTTTGACGACGGGCAGATGGAGCCGGTCGCCCCAGCGCTGGAGCTGTTCGACCGCCGCGGCGCGGAAAGTATCGGCGGCGGCCATGACGACCGAGTGTCCGCGTTTGGCCAGCCAGTTGCCGAGTTTGGCGGAAGAAGTGGTTTTGCCGGTGCCATTCACGCCGACGACGAGGATGACAAACGGCTTTCCATCCGGTCTCGGCGATGGCGGGGCGACATCGGGAGGCAACCGGTCGGCGAGGTGCCTGCGGGTGACTTCGATGACGTCTTCGGCTGAAACTTTCCGGCCGAGATCCTTCAGATCGTCGATGATGAAAGTGGTCAGATGGATGCCGAGATCCGACGCGATGAGATCGGCTTCAAGATCATCCCAATCGATTTCGGCGCGATTGGTGATCTTGCCGAGGAGCGATTTGAAAAAGCCGGCCATGGGGAAAGGAAAGCGAGAACCGAGAAGAAATCAGAGTTCCTTGATGCGAAGATTGCGCCACGAAATGTTGGCGGCTTTGCCGGAGTGGACCTGGAGGCCGAAGAATCCTTCCGGAGTGAATTCCGGTGCCTCGTCCTTGTAGTCGACGCGCTGTTCGCCGTTGAGCCAGATCTGGATGCGGTTGCCTTCGGCGAGGATGCGGATCTCATTCCAGTCGTCCTTCTTGAAAAGCTTGTTGCCCGCTTCGCTGAACGCTTTCTGGACGGCCTTGAGTTCGGGGGAATCGTTCTTGCCGTCGCCCTTGCGATAGGGGGCGAGCCAGCCGCGGCGGGCTTCGTCGTAGAGTCCGGCGGTCCATGCGCGGGAGGAATCGTCATGCTCGCACTGGTAGCCGAAGACTCGGCCGTTCTCGCCGGGTTTCTGCTGGGCGCGGAACATGACTCCGGAATTGCCGGCGGGGTTGCCGAACTTCACTTCAAAACGGAGGTCGAAATTCTTGTAGGTCTTTTCGGTGATGAGGAACGTGTTGGCTTTCACGTTCTCACCGGTGCCGATGATCGTGCCGCCTTCGGCTTTGTACTGGCCCGTGCCGCCGACGATTTTCCAGCCGGTGAGATCCTTGCCGTTGGTCAGGGAAGTGAAACCTTCCTCCAGCGCGAAGGCGGGAAGGGCGAGGCAAAGGAGGAGGACGAGTTTTTTCAGCATGACGAGGTGGAGTTAGGAACGGGTTGCGGGTTTTGCAAGCGCGGAAATGGCGGTCCGGAGGGCGACGACGGTTTCGGGAGTGTGATTCGCGGAAAGGCTGGTTCTCAACCGGGCGGCTCCGCGGGGCACGGTGGGGTAGCGGATGGCGGGAACGAGGAAACCGGATTCGAGGAGGCTTTGCGAAGCGGCGAGCGCGGCTTCGTTCGATCCGAGGATGTGGGGGATGATGGGGGAGGTGTTTCCTCCCATGATGCCGATGTTGTGAAACAGCCTCTTCCTGAGACGGGCGCCTTCGTCCGATGCGATGAGATTGAAAGCCGCCAGGGCCGCATGGGCGATCGCCGGTGGCGGTGCGGTCGAGAAGACGAACGACCGGGCGCGGTTGATGAAAAGATCGATCCAGTCACGGGATGCGGCGATGTAGCCGCCGGACAGTCCCACGGCTTTGCTCAGTGTGCCCATCTGGAAGGCGATGCGGTGCTGCAGCCCTTCCGCTTCCGCCAGACCCATGCCGGTCGGGCCGAGAACTCCGATCGCGTGTGCTTCGTCGAGGAACAGCAGTGCGTCGCTCGCTTCGGTGAGATCGATGATTCCGGCAAGCGGGCAAACATCGCCATCCATGCTGAAGACGGATTCGGTGACGACGAGGATGGTTGCGGACGAAGATCGCGACCGGATCGTCTCTAACAGACGGGCCAGTTTCCGGAGATCGTTGTGCGGGAAGACGCGGATGGTCGCGCCGGAAAGCCGGGCTGCATCGACCAGCGAGGCATGGGAAAGTTTGTCGAGGATGATGAAGTCGTCTTTCCCGACGATGACCGGGATCGTGCCCAAGGCGGTTGCGTATCCCGAAGTGAATGTCAGCGAGGCTTCGGTTTGTTTTTTCGAAGCGATCGATTCCTCTAACAGAACGTGCGGGGCGGTGGTTCCGCAGACCAGACGTGATGCGGTCGAACCGGTGCCGTGGAGGCGGATCCCTTCGATGAAAGCGGCCTCGATTTCAGGATGGCGGGAAAGTCCGAGGTAGTCGTTCGACGAGAAATTGTGCAGCCGCTTTCCGTCGCGGATCACTTCCGTGCCGGGAGCGGATTCCAGCGGACGGAGTCGCCGCAGGAGGCCTTCGCTTTCGAGCGAGCGGAGGGTTTCTGACGGATCGGACATCGGTGGAATCGCGGCTCGCCGGATCAGGAACCGGGACGCTCGAGCGACCAGCGGAGAAGTTTCTCCGAGTCGGACCAGACGTTCGGAGTATTCGATTTCAGGACGACGGCGATGACGGAACGGCCGTTGAGCGAACCGGATGAGACGAGGCAGCGGCCCGAAGCGTTGGTGGTGCCGGTCTTCAGACCGTCGCAATAAGGGAGGCTTTTGAGGACCTTGTTGGTGTTTTCAAGCAGACGGGTGCGGCCATCGTTGAAACGGAAGGTGAACGCCTTGGTGGCGGTGAAGGACCGGATGATCGGGCTGCGGTAGGCGACGCTCGAAGCGATGGCCATGTCCCGGGCGGTCGAGAATTGATCGGGCTCGGTGAGTCCGTGTGGATTCCTGAAATGGGAATTCCGCATGCCGAGCGACGCCGCTTTCTGGTTCATCAGGGCGGCGAAGGCTTCCTGCGAACCGCCGACGTCACGGGCGAGCGCCCGGGCGACATCGTTGGCGCTTTTCACCATGAGGACCTTCAGCAGTTCGCGGCGGGTGTAGGTCTCGCCGGCCTTGAGTCCGAGTTTCGTCGGCTCGCACGATCCGTCGGAAGCTTCGATGACAACCGGCTTGTCGAGATTGCCGGCATCAAGGACGCAGAGGGCGGTGATGATCTTCTGGGTGCTGGCGACCGCACGTCGCTGGTCGGCGTTTTTCGCATAAAGCACGCGGCCGCTGCTGACGTCGACGACGATGGAACTTTCCGCGGCGATGGCAGGAGGAGCGGAAAGCGGGACGGTCGCGGTGCGGACCGGGCCGTTCTGGGGATTTTGCTGCGCGAGCTGGGCCTTGAGCGGCGGCGGAGGATTTCCACCGCAGGAAGTGATCAGGGTGGTGAAGAGCGCAAAAGCGGAAAGGCGGACGCAAAGCGAACGTGACATGCGGGGATCATCCGCATCCGAAGCCGCTCTTCAAGCCGGATTCCGGCGAACTCACTCGATCGGCGGAAGCAGCGAGCCCTCCACATCGCCGCCGGTCCCGGCTGCAGGCAGGGCAGGTTCCTTGAAATCGACCGGCCCGCCGAAGAACCAGAAACTGCGGCGTTTCTTCGTTTTTTCCTCCATCGCGAGGATGCGTTGGTCGCCGGTCGGCAGATCGCGGAGATCTTTCTTGCGGACTTCCACCACGGGGATTTTCGGACCCATGAAACGTCCGATGGATGCATCGGCGAGGCCCGACATGGCCGATGAAGTTTTGTCTTTCGCCGCTTTGACGACTTTCATCGTGCCGCAGGACGAGAGCGCGAGCGGAAGGATGCATGCCAGAATGGCAAGGGTCGCCGGAAATTTGGCTTTCATAGGCAAGTGACCGGGACCCTAGCACAAGCCGTCGGCGTGTCCATCATTGGATTTTGGTGACGGGATTGTCACTGATGGTCAACGGGGGACGAGAACCAGGAAGTTCCGGACGGGCCGGTTGAATAGTGAACGGAAGTTAAGCGGTCCGCCGGAAACATTTTCCGAGATCCAGAGGTCGGCGGAGCGCCCGCCATCGAGGTTCAAGGCATGACGGGCATCCCAGCCGGCGGGGGATCCTTTTCCCAAGGCGGAACCGAGTTCGGCGAGCGTGCACAGCGAGGAACGGCCCAGCCACCAGCGGGAACCGCCGTCCCAGAGAAGGAAAACACGGATGGCGGGTTTTTCACGGTTCAAACCGGAAACCGGACTGCCATTTTCGAGGAGCATCGGTCCGGCCTGGAGAAGCTGCGATTGGCCGGAGCTGGAAGTGGATTCGCGCCTTGCAAGGGAGAGTGAACCGGAGGCGCTTTCGGAGAAGACTCCGGCACCGAGCGAGGAACTCCGATTCCATGATCCCGCCTGTT
>DATLIO010000349.1:0-2724 GCA_035539355.1 Luteolibacter sp. | reverse complement strand
ACCGCCATCACCCCGACCCGAGCACAGGATTTCCCCGAGTGGTACCAACAAGTGATCAAAGCCGCCGATCTGGCGGAAAACTCCGAGACGCGCGGTTGCATGGTGATCAAACCGTGGGGCTACGGCATCTGGGAACTCATCCAGCAGCAGCTCGACCGCAAGTTCAAGGCGACCGGTCACCAGAACGCCTATTTCCCCTTGCTGATCCCGCTTTCCTATCTGGAAAAGGAAGCGGAGCACGCGGAAGGCTTCGCGACGGAGTGCGCGGTCGTGACGCATCACCGGCTGGAGTCGCAGAAAGACCCGGTGACGGGGAAAACCAAGATGATCCCGACCGGCAAGCTGGAGGAGCCGTATGTCATCCGCCCGACTTCCGAGACGATCATCGGCGCCGCTTTCTCGCGCTGGACCCAATCCTACCGCGATCTGCCCTTGCTCATCAACCAATGGGCGAACGTGATGCGTTGGGAAATGCGTCCGCGTCTTTTCCTGCGGACCGCCGAGTTCCTCTGGCAGGAAGGCCACACGGCCCACGAGACCAAGGATGAGGCGATCGTCGAAACGAAGCTCATGCACGGGGTTTACGAGGAATTCCTCCGCGACCATCTCGCGATTCCGGTGATCCCGGGCGAGAAGACGGAGAACGAGCGCTTCCCCGGTGCCGACATGACCCTGACCGTCGAGGCGATGGTGCAGGACAAAAAGGCGATCCAGGCCGGCACCTCCCACTATCTTGGACAGAACTTTTCGAAGGCGCAGGACATTTCCTTCACCGGCCGCGACGGCACGAAACAGCACGCGCACACCACCTCGTGGGGTGTCTCCACGCGGATGATCGGCACGCTGATCATGGCGCATGCCGACGACGACGGACTCGTGCTGCCGCCGCGGGTCGCCACGCAACAGATCGTGATCATCCCGGTGACGCCGAAGGAAGACACGAAGCAAGCCGTGCTCGAATCCTGCAAGGCGCTCGCCGAAACCCTGCGGCAGAAACTTTTCCACGGCGATCCGCTGCGCGTCCACGTCGACACCCGCGACATCGGCGGCGGTGTCAAAAAATGGGAGTGGATCAAGAAAGGCGTGCCGATCCGGATCGAGGTCGGTCCCCGCGACGTGGAGACGCGGAAAATCTGCGTCCAGCGCCGCGACCAGGCATTCGGTGAGAAGCAGTTCCCGGACCGCGAGGAATTCCTCCAGACCGTGACCGACCTTCTCGACCAGATCCATCTTTCGCTGCTGACGAAGGCCACGGCTTTCCGGGATGAAAACATCACGCCTTGCGAGGATCTCGCCGCGTTCGAAGCGCATTGGAATGGTGACAGCGCCGGCTGGCTTTACACGCCATGGGCGGGCACTCCGGAAGAGGAAGAGGAAATTTCCAAGCGTCTCAAGATCACCATCCGCTGCATCCCCGTGCCGGAAGCGAAACTGCCCGCGGCGATCGAAGGCAAATCCGGCGGGAAATGCTTCCTCACCGGTCGCGACGCGACGGCCTGGGCGGTCTGGGGCCGCAGTTACTGAGATCGCCGAATTTGATTGAAACGAGTCCTTGCTGGGAAGGCGGGATTTTGCGTAGTCAGGGGCGCGTCCATCAGGGCGCGCCTTCTTCATGAAAACGATTCTTCCTTTCCTTCTGGCCGGGCTTTGCACGGCGATGCTCCATGCCGAGCCGCGCGAATGGACCGAACAAGCGACCGGCCGGAAAATCAACGCCGAGTTCGTAACGGTCGACGGCGATCAGGTGACGCTGCGCGTCAATGGCCGTGAGGTGAAATTGCCTGTCGCCCGGCTTTCGGAGGCGGATCAGTCGTATCTGAAAATGGTGGCGGTTTCTCCGGCTCCCCAGGCTGATCCGGTTGCTCCAGCCAAAGAGGCAAAATCGACCGCCGCGTCTTCAAAGGTGGTGGGGCCGATCGAGATCGAAGGTTCTCATTACTTTTACTACGTGCCTGCTTCGGTGAAGCCGGGCAAAAAGGTTCCTCTGATTTTTTACACCGGTTCCGGAGGTGGTTCGGCGGGAACGGTGAAGAAGATGATCGAAGGCGCGGAAATCTGCGGATGGATCGCCGCTTGTTCGGTGGAGTCCAAAAACTCAAGCGACGAAACGATGAATCCGGTCCATTCGGAACGTTGTGTGAAGCACCTTATCGAGACTCAGGCTGTTGATCCGAAGCGTTTGTATTATACCGGAAATTCGGGAGGGGCCCGAATTGCGTTCATCAATGGGAAGAACCTTGGAAGCGCGGGTGTCTTGGCATTTATCGCCGGTGCGGGTGAAGGAGAACTGTCTAAAACCAACAACTATTTTATCGTTAGTGGAGCAACGGATTACAATCGTTATGAGACTGCCGCGACGTACGACAAAGTGCGCAAAACCTCCGCTTACAGAATGAATCCGGAAGGGCATTCGGTGGGGCCTGCTTGGCTTATGACTGAAGGTATCGTTTGGCTCCAGGCATCATGGAATGCGAAAGCGGGCTTGATGACCCCGGAGAGATCGGATTTTGAAGCTGCTTCTCTCGATTGGATCGAAAAAATGAAACAGAAAGAACCTTACCGCGCCGCGTGGTGGGCTCGGTTTTTCAACGTGCAAGGGGTGAGCCCCGTTCACAAAGCTACGTTTGCTGGTTTGGATGCCGAGCTTTCAAGAGATCCTGTCAATCTGGCGTACATCAAAGGCATCGCGGACATCGAAGAGTTCGCATCGAGCGCCATGGGAAA
>DATLIO010000348.1:0-5274 GCA_035539355.1 Luteolibacter sp. | reverse complement strand
CGCTCGTCCGCGAGCACAATCCCGGCATCGTCATCCTCGGCCGTGTGAAGTTCGCATCGGAAATCGAAGGGCTGCGTGCCCTCGACATCGACGTCATCCACGACGAATGCGAAAGCGCCGTCGCGATGATCCACGCCGCGCGGGAAATCTATCAGCGTGTCACGCTGACGGACCGGGAGATCCGGGACATCGCGACGCAATGATTCAATGGTAGGGCGTGATGGCCCATCGCGCCGAAGCTTTGGGCCCGCGTCCTTTCTGATGCCGCTTTTCAACCACGGCGCGATCGGCGATCACGCCCTACCGGTTTTTCAGGCGGCCTTCGGCCTGAGCACCGCATACATCCCGAGGCTGACCAAGATGATGATGCCGGCGACCATCGGAGCGACATGCGCGCTTCCGCCTCCGGTAACCGCGCCGTGGATGCGTGTCGCGATCAGGACCGCGCAAACCACCGATCCCAGGGCCGGAACGAAGATCGGGATTTCAAAGCCGCCTTTCTCCTCCCCTTTGCGCAGCTTGAGGACGACCAGCGAGGCATTCACGATCACGAAAACGGTGAGCAGGAGCAGGACCGTCGCCTCCGCGAGCTGTTTCACCCCACCGGAAAGGATGAGAACGGTGACAATGCCGAGAAGGACGCCAACGGCGACATGCGGCGTCTGCCGGACGGCGTGGACCTTTCCGAGCATCTTCGGCATCAGGCCTTGGTGGCTCATGCCATAAAGCAGACGCGAACCCATCAGGTAGTTGAGCAGCGCGGTGTTGCCGATCGAGAAAATGGTGATGAACAGGTAAACGCGATCCAACCCGCCGAACCATGGGGCCGCGCGTTTCGCCACTTCCATCAGCGGCGCCGGACTTTTCGCGAGTTCCTGCCAAGGCATCACGGACACGGCCGTGATCGCGACCGCCATGTAAATGACCGTCGCGGTGATCATCGCGCCGACCAGTCCGAACGGAATCGACCGCCGCGGGTTCTTCACCTCCTCGCTGACGTTGAGGATGTCTTCGAAACCGATGAACGAGAAAAACGTCAGCACCGCGCCTTGGAGGATCACGATGAAACTGATGCCCGCGATCCCGAAGCCTTCCGCCTGCGGCGGCACTTCGAGATAGTTCACGCCGCCCCAGTATTTCATCCCCACCGCGATGATGAACACCAGCCCGCCCACTTCGATGACCGTGCAGACGAGATTCGCCCACATGCTTTCACGGATGCCGCGGTAGATCACCGCACCGATCAGCACGGCGATCAGGATCGCGAGCAGCTTCACGGGGATCGGAATCTCGAGCTTCACCACCAGATTTTCGGCGATCGCCTGAAGTCCGGTCGCCATGCTGGTCAGGCCGCTCATCATCACGGCGATGCCGACGACATAACTCAGCCACGCTTTTCTTGTCGCACGCTCCGTGATGTAGGCCGCGCCGCCGGCTTTCGGGTAACGGCTGCCGAGGCTCGCGTAGGAAAGTCCGGTCAACAGGGCCGCGATCATCGCCGCGACGAACGCGAGCCACACCGCGTTGCCGAGGGATCCGGCCGCTTTCCCGATGAGCGCATACACTCCGGCTCCGAGCATCGAGCCCAGGCCGTAGAAAAGGATCTGCCAGGGGCCGATGGTCTGTGCGAGTTTGGGAGATTCCTCCTCGGGATGAGCCATGATGGGACATCCCTAACATTCCGGCATTCAAAGACCCAGCTTGATCTCCGCCGGTTCCAACATTCGCCATTCGCTCGGAGCGAGATCCTCCGGCAACGTGATCGATCCCACGCTTTCGCGATGCAGTTTCACGACGCGGTTTTCGATCCGGTGGAACATCCGCTTCACCTGATGATAGCGGCCTTCGTGGATGGTCAACCGCGCCAGCCGTTCGCCGAGGATTTCCAGATGGGCGGGACGGGTCGTGAGGTCTTCGGTGTGGAGATAAAATCCATCGGCGAATTTCGCCACCGCTTCCGGCGGGATGGGATCGCTGGTTTCGACGAGATAGACTTTCGGCACTTTCCGATCCGGATCCATCAACGCTTTCGACCAGCGCCCGTCGTTCGTGAGCAGCATCAGCCCCGAGGTATTCCGATCAAGCCGGCCGACGAGATGCAGCGACGCCTTGTCCGGATCATCGATCAAATCGATCACCGTCTGGTGTTCCGCATCCACGGTCGCGCTGACGACGCCGATGGGTTTGTGCAACATGATGTGCAACCGGCGTTCCGGGGCGTTGATTCGCATCCCATCCAGTTCGACCGCGGTGAAACGATCCACCTCGTGATCCATTTTCAGGATGGCTTCGCCCGCAACTTTCACACGCCCGGCCGCAATCAGGACCTTCGCCCGGTTGCGGCCCATCGAGTCGTGCTTTGCCACCAGGCGGTCCAGTTTCATCGCTGGAAAACTGGCATCCTCCGGACGGGAACGGCGAGGATCAATCGTGGGTTTCCGGCGTTTCGATGATCGGCCAGAGCGGCGTCGTGCTGGTGATGAAATCCAGGGACTCGGGAGAGGTGACATTGACCGTCACGTCGAAGCCTTGACCGAGTGACTGCGCCATGAGCTGGAAATCGTTGTAAAAGGATCGGTCGGTTTCACGCAGCCAGAGAAAGAAGTGGATCGTCTTGTAGTCCCATTCCTCCGAATCGGGAAGCTGGGCGACGAAAGCATAGACGCCGAGGGGCACCGGGCGGGTGTCGCAGAACTTCCGGATACCGTCCAGCAACCGGGGTGGGAGCGACGTGGCATCGATTTCGGTGAGCGTCGTCCTCCGTTGTTCGCGTTCATTCGGATCGGCCTCGGTGAGGTCGCCGTCCAAAAGCGCTTTGATCGCTTCCGGAGGCAGGAAAAACTGGGCGGGCCCCTGGGAGATCAGGCGAACCGGCGTCTCACCGTCGTAGACCAGCTGCAATGCGGCACGGGCGCTGATTCCCACCGCCTTGAATTCTTTCCGATTGGGAAGAAGCGAGATCTTTCGATCCGCTGCGGTCAGGCTCGTGAAAACGGGACAGAAAGGCCCCCCTGCGTCGGCGAACCGGGAGACCTGCAAAGGGTTTTCCGCCGTGAACCGATCCGCCCCTTGTTTGAGAAGCGGCTGATCGGCGGGAACGATGAGGATCAATTCCGAATCCAGGATCAACCTGAACATCTTTCCGTGGAGAGCGGGGTCTTGGACGGCTTTGTGAAGGACGCGTTCCAGCATGTTGGTGGGCGCGATGTGGTCGGATGAGTGATCGTTGTTTTTTTTCACATGGTTTGGTGGAAAGGGGGGCTCACCGCTTCCAGGTTCCATGAATTTTGCGGAATTGCGATGATAGATTTCATCGAATCGGTGATTAAGAGAACGCATCTATGAAATTGCTCGCAATTTTCGCCGCCTCTCTTGCTGTCGCCCATGCGGATCTCGAAGCCTGGAAATCGGTCGAGAAGAAAGCGGTCGCGCCGGATCAGAACCGCCACTCGATCCACGCCTATTTCAACACCTGCCCGGAAAGCCCGGACGGAAAGCACGTTCTCTACTACACTTCCACGACTCCGGAAGGGGAGTACGGTGACCTGCGCATCGTCGAGCGGGCGACCGGCAAGGAAACGGTCATCGCTGACAAGATCACCTGCGAGGACGCCCATCGTGCGGCCTGCCAGCAATGGTCCGGCGGCGGGAAATTCGTCGTCTACCAGACGCTCACCGACGGCCATTGGAGCGTCCGTGCGGTCGACATCGAAACCAAGAAAGAGCGCATTCTCGCGATGGACCGGCAGGTCGGCTACGGATCACCCACTGGCAAGTTCGCCCCGGTTTATGGCTGCCACTGGAATCCGGGCGAGCACCGGAACCTTGAGATGATCGACGTCGCAAGCGGCGAAATCACCACCGCCGTCACGCCCGCGCAGACACTCGAAGCCTACGGCGATCAGATTGAAAAGAAGCTCGGTTCCCGCGATCTCACGATTTTCTTCCCGGTCGTCAGCCCGGACGAATCGAAGGTGTTTTTCAAGCCCTGCATCCCCGGCGGCGGTGACAGCTACAAGGGCATGTCGGTCAGCAAACGCGACGGCAAGGCGATCTACGATCTCGCCAACAAAAAGTTCATCCGCCTCGTCGATTCGTGGGGGCATCCGTCCTGGTCGCCGGATTCCACGGGCATTCTTGAAAAAGGACAGGTCCTCATGAACGTCGCCACCGGGGAAAACCAACCGCGCTTTTCACCGTCCTGCTTTTCCGATCACCCGAGCCTTTCACCCGACGGCAAGGTGTTCGTGACCGATGCCGACGTGACGAAGCGCCCCTTTGGAAAGCCCGGCTATTGGGCGATCGGGATCGGCTCGCTGACCAAGGACGAATACGTCATCGTCGATCTTTTCGATGGTTCGAAAGGCGCGACTTCCTGGCGGCACAACCATCCGCATCCGACCTTCAGCGCCGATGGAAAGCGCGTTTACTACAACGTCAACGACGGCCCGTGGACGCGGTTGTGCGTGGCGGAGGTGAAGTGACCGTTCCATTTCCGCTCTTGGCCCGGCGGCTGCTTGCTGATTCGCTCTCCGCATGGCCGCCCCGCAGAACATCATCGCTCTGGTTTACGATTACGACCAGACGCTCAGTCCCCGCTACATGCAGGACGATGTTCTGTTCCCGCAATTCGGCATCAGTCCGGAGAGCTTCTGGAAAAAGTGCAACGCGCTCGTCCACGAGCAGAAATGGGATGGCGAGCTGGCCTACATGAAGTGCCTGCTCGACTACCTCGGCATGGACAACGTCAGCAACGCCCGGCTCAGCGAACTTGGTGCCGGGCTCAGCTTTTTCCCCGGTCTGCCGGAGCTTTTCGTCGATCTCCCGAAAGCCTCGCTCACGCCGACCCATGAAGCCGCGGGCATCAAGGTCGAGCACTACATCATTTCCTCCGGCCTCAAGGCGCTGCTCGACGGCTCGCGTTTGAAAGACCACGTCCGCGCCATGTTCGGCTGCGAGTTCGACGAGGACGGCGAAGGCCGGATCAGTTTCCCGAAACGCGTCATCTCACACACTTCCAAGACCCAGTTCCTGTTCCGGATCAACAAGGGCATGCTCAATTACGACCAGGATGTGAACGACCACATGCCCGCCGAGCAGCGGCCGATTCCGTTCGAGAACATGGTCTACGTCGGCGACGGTCCGACCGATGTCCCGTGTTTCACCGTGATGTCCCGCAACGGCGGCCAAGGCATCGCTGTTTACAATCCGAACGACCCGACCGGCAAATCGTTCAAGAAGTGCTTCCAGCTTTCCACCCATGCCGGCCGCGTG
>DATLIO010000347.1:0-3066 GCA_035539355.1 Luteolibacter sp. | reverse complement strand
CTCGTCGTGAACTCCAGAACCTGACTTGTTGGGTTCAACGACAGGGCTGTGGTCACCCTTACCCTGGCTTGTATCCGCCCCAACCTTCAGCTGCGGTTGCCTTACCCGTTCCTAGTGGAATCCCAGGTACAGACCAGAGGTAACCCTTCCCTCACTCATTGGCGGCCTACCTCTCACTTGTGGATGGGGAATCCTGGCCTGCAGCGGGCCTACCCCTCGTTTGTGGATGGGGAAACCCCAGCCTGTGGTCCGGCAACCGCAGATCTGTGGCAGACCGACCGCTTGCCTGTACCACCCCTACCGTTAGCTAGTTGATCTGTCCGCTAGCGAGTGGTCGGCCTACCACTGGCCAGTGCCAAGCCTACCACTGACTTGAAATTCTCGATTTCAAGGAAGAGATGGCCTTTTTCCAAAGAGTTATGAAAACCCGTTCGTTCATCCTCAGGAATCGCTGACCACGCGGAATCCCTTGCCGCCGTATCGGCAGCGGAACGGCTCCCCCGCTTCTTCCGGTTTCCAGCCGTTCGCCCGGCCGAAATCAATGCCTTCCGGCACCATGTCGAGCCTCACGATCTTCGGCAGTTCCGCGATGAAAAGCTGGCCGTTCACGCCCGCAAGCAGCTCGACGACGAGTTCGTTCTTCCCCGTCTTGTTCTGCATGATCCAGCGGTAAAGCGTGTCACGATGGTTGAGGTTCTTCCAGACTTTCTGCGGAGGAGGCATGGCGGATCAAATGTTGGAGAGGACTTTTTCAAAGACCGAAAGCGTGTCGTCGAGATCCGCTTCGGTGTGGGCGAGTGAGATGAAACCGGTCTCGTAAGGCGAAGGCGCGATGTAGATGCCTTCCTCGAGGCAGCCCCAGAAGAACTTCCGGAACAATTCGAGATCCTGCTTCATGACATCGTCGACGTTCACGATCTCACGGTCGGTGAAGAACATGCAGAACATCGAGCCGACTTGGTTCACGCTGTGAGGGATTCCCTTTTCGGTCAGCAACTTTCGGACGCCAGTTGCGAAATGGGTTCCCAATTGGTCCAGACGTGGAAATCCCGACGGCTTGGAAAGTTCCTTCAACTGCGCGAGACCCGCCGCCATCGCCAGCGGATTTCCGGAAAGCGTCCCCGCCTGATAGACCGGGCCGATCGGCGCGAGCATGTCCATGACGTCCGCACGACCACCGAACGCACCGACGGGCAGGCCACCGCCGATCACCTTGCCGAAGCAGCTCAGATCGGGCGTGAGATTTTCCAAACCCTGCACGCCCGCTTTGCCGAGGCGGAAGCCGGTCATCACCTCGTCGAAAATCAACAGCGCGCCGTATTTCTTCGTGATCGACGAAAGCAGATCGAGATACCCCGGTTTCGGAAAAACGAGGCCCGCATTGGCAGGATAGGATTCCACGATGATCGCGGCGATCAATTCCCCCTGCTCTTCGAACAGCTTCGTCAGGGATTCGGGATCGTTGTAGGAAAGCACGATCGTCTTGTCCGCGAACGCGCGCGGCACGCCTGCGGAATCCGGTTCACCGTGCGTCAACGCACCGGAACCGGCGGCGACGAGCAACGAATCGCTGTGACCGTGGTAGCAGCCGTCGAATTTCACGATCAGGTCCCGTTTCGTGAAACCGCGGGCCAGACGGATCGCCGACATCGTCGCTTCCGTGCCGGAGCTGCACATGCGGACCTTTTCCACCGAAGGCACCCAATCGACGATCGTCCGGGCCATCTCGACTTCGAACGGATTCGGGATGCCGAAGGAGATCCCGTCTTTCGCGACCTCATGGATCGTGTTCGTGATGACCGTCGGCGCATGACCGAGAATGTTCGGCCCCCACGATCCGATGTAGTCGATGTAGGTCTTCCCGTCGACGTCCTCGATCCGGCTGCCTTTCGCCCGGCGGACGAAAAACGGTTCGCCGCCGACGTTCCGGAAAGCCCGGACCGGCGAGTTCACGCCTCCGGGAATCAGCGTCTTGGCGGTGGCGAAAAGTTTCGAGGAAATGGACGACATGGCGGCTGCGGAAATTTCCCGAATGAAATCCCGGGCGAACCCGTCGAACAAGAACAAGCTTCCGTTTTCCTCGGCAGCGACTAATTTGAAACCATGAAATGGGGACTTTTCGCGATCCTGCTTTCCTGCGCATTCCTCCCGGCTGACGCGCAGATCAAGCGTGACGATCGCCCGTCGCTTCTGAATTCCGATCCCGAAGTCATCTATTTCGAGGAAATCTTCGACAAGCCCTTCGAACTCGATGTGACGAAGGAGGCGCCGATTTTCTACGACCGCAAGGGAGCGCAGAAACTCGGTGTCCTGCCCGCAGGCCAGAAAATCCAGGTGCTCGCCATCACCGACAAGGTTTACCGGGTCCGCGGAAAGAACGCCCGCGGCGAGGTGGTCGGCTGGATCGCTCCGTGGGCGCTCGAATCCGCGAAGGATCCCGCCGTCGCCGAAAACCTGAAGAAATTCTACGTGCGCCACATGGAGGTGCGCGAACTGATCGCCGCGAAACAGGTCGCCGTCGGCATGACGACCGATGAAGTCGGCCAGTCACTCGGCAAGCCGACGAAAACCGAAATGCGCCGCACCAGCACCGGCGAATCCGGATCGTGGGAATTCATCGAATACGAGGAGGTGAAGCACTACATCACGAGGATCGATCCGGTGAGCGGCGGTGTTTTCCGGCAGCTCTCCCACATCACCCGCGAGGAAAAGGGCAAGACCACCGTCGAGTTTGAAAACGGATTGGTCACCGCCGTTTCCGAAAGCGAGAACAACGGACCGGGCAACGTGAAGATCATCGTCCCGCCGCTAGTCTTCGGCTGGTAGGTCGGAGAAAGGAAACTCCTCGCTGAACGGAACGCAGCGTCCGTCCCGGCAAACGATGATCTCGCGGCCTCCTCCGCCGGTGATCACCAGTCTCGGCAGATAGGCGTCGCGCAGCATCGACGGCATGGCGAAACCCTCGGGGATCTGGAATTTCTCCAATCCGCCCATCTGGAGATCGAGCGCGTACAACAACACCGGCGCGGCGAAAGGCCTCGTCTCAAGCACCCGAGAGACGGTTCT
>DATLIO010000346.1:0-2532 GCA_035539355.1 Luteolibacter sp. | reverse complement strand
CCGCGGCGACGCGGATGAGCTCCACGCTCCATGGATTCGCTTCGGCGACCGGTCCGTGGAACCAGCAGACCTTCCAGGCGTGGATGAAAAAACACCGGCCGGACGTGCTGATCATCCACGACGAGATCCGGATTTCCGCATGGCTCGCGGAAATGGGCGTCCAGGTCCCGCAGGACATCTCGCTCTTCACGGTGAACGCCCAGCGCGACGACCTTTCCGGGCTGCGCCGCGACTACGAAGGCATCGGCCGCAGCGCCGTCGAAATGGTTTCACTGCTGCTGGAAAGCAACGACCTCGGCATCAAGGACAATCCCCGCTGCTGGCTGGTCGACGAGTTCTGGCAGAAAGGCGAAACGCTCAGCCGCCCCATCGATTCCTTCCTCTCGCCGCAGGGTTTCCTGCTCCAACAACACGCGGCGGCCGTCATTTCGGGTTAACTGTTCCGCAAACCGATGTCAGATTTCCCGCCAACTTCCGGATCCATCTGTCTAAACCTCCGCCCGCTCCGCGCATGAAAACTCCGTTCCTTCCCAAACTCGCCGCCCTGCTTTTCGTCGGCTGGCTTTCCGCCACGCATGCCCACGCCCAAGGCAAGCCCCCTGCGACCGGCAGTCTTTTCGAATTCCAAGGCACGCTCAATCTCGCCGGTCTCGTCGGAGAAAGCGGAGGCACCTTCGGCATCGGAAATCTCAAGGACGGCCGCCCGGCGATCAAAGTCGATTTCCCGGCCTCGAAAGGATACCCCGGCATTTCGTTCCCATCCCCGAAAGACGGCTGGGACCTTTCCGAATACGGCGGCATCGCGGTGGACATCAGCAATCCGGGAACCGTCACCCACACCGTTTATCTCCGTGCGGAAAACAAAAGCGCCGAAGCGAATCCATGGAGCGTGGAGCTCATCCGCGTCGCCGCGGGGGAAACGAAAACCCTGAAGGTGCCCTTTGGCAAAGCCTTCGGCGGCCAAGGCTTCGCCCTCGACAAGACCAAGGTCAGCGCGATCCGGCTTTATGTGGATCCTCCGAAAGAAGGGTTCGCGATGCTGCTGACGAACCTCCGCGCCTACAAAGCCAGCGCTCCCGCTCCGGAAGCGCCGAAAGTCGTCGCCGGCGCGACCAAACCCTACATCACCAAAACCGAGTCTCCGGCCGATCACACCAAACCGTATGGCCTGAATCTCGTCCTCGTGAAAGATTGGACCTTCGGTAAAAACCGGCCCGACGCCACGATCAAGACGCGCGAGGATCTCGACCGCGAATTCTACTACCGCTACATCTACAACGAAGGGAAACTCGACACGCTCGCGACGTATTGGAGCGTCCACCGCGACTATCCGGATGACAGCCCGAAGAATCTCCACGTCTTCGGCGACAACACGCTCACGCTGAAAGGCCGCATCCCCGAAGGCGGAGGACTCCGCAAAGGCGGCATCGAATCCGGCATGCTGCGTTCGAAATTCAACATGACACCCGGCATGTATGTCGAAATGCGGGCGAAGCTCACCAAAGGCATCGGCGCGTGGCCGTCCTTCTGGCTGAACCCCGGCGTGCAATATCCGGACGGCACGTTCTCGAAACTCGGCTGGCCGCCGGAAATCGACATCTTCGAATTCTTCAACTGGCAGGGCCGGGCGAAGACGAAGGAACTCGCGGTCAACATCCAGGTGAACAACCGGCCCGAGAAATTCGGCAATCCGTATGCGATCTTCACCGCGCTCAACAAGGACAACGAATACGTCCCGGGCATGGACTTCTCGGAAGACTTCCATGTCTTCGCGCTCGACTGGCACAAGGACCGCCCGATCTGGATTCTCGACGGCCATCCGATCAAACAGGTCTACTACGAATGGGGCGACGCCGCACCGGCGCACATCCTCATCACGAACCAGATCGGCATCGAATTCGCCAAGGACGCGATGAAACAGATGACCGCGGACGAATCGAACTGGAACTACGAGGTCGACTACATCCGCGTCTGGGAACGCAAGTGACCTTGTCCTCAACCGGATCAGGCCGCTGGACTCAGCTCAGGTTCCATTTCCCGAGCACGCGGCCTTTCCGGCAACCCTCCGGTTTCTCTTCGACCAATCCGTACGATAGGCAACCCTCTCCGAATTCCGCCCAATAGGCGCGGCCGGGATTGAGAAATGAACCGGTGTTGATCACGCGGCGGCCTTGTTTCATCCAGCTTCCGCCCCAATGGAAATGGCCGATGAGCAGGAACTCCGCCTGCGGAAAATAGCGGTCGCAGAAATCCACCGCTCTCGCAGGCTGACCGGTCCACGCTTTCAACATCTCGATCCCCCGTTGCGGCGGCGTGACCGCGTCAAAGGCGCGCTGCCAGATTTTCCGGCCTTTCGAGTGGTTGACCGAAGGCAGCGCGGTGGCGATCTCCCGGGCGACGAGATGCCTCTCGTCCACATCGGTCTCCGCATCCGGGTGTTGGCTCCAGATCTCCTCCACCTTCGCGGCACCGGTCAGAATCTCACGCTTCCACGGCGATCCATCGCGGAGCAGGGCGTCGCCATGGGTGATG
>DATLIO010000345.1:0-6656 GCA_035539355.1 Luteolibacter sp. | reverse complement strand
GAACCACAAAACCGAAGCGGCCGTGCGCTTCGATGCCGTGATGATCGACCAGATCACCGCGGATTTCGGCAATCAGGAACGGGAGATCTTTTACCGGAAATGTCCGTTCTGCGCCGAACGCATGAGCCACCTGAATTTCGGCGGACGCAGCGGTGTGATCCTCGACAAATGCGGCACCCACGGCGTCTGGCTGGATGCCGGCGAACTCCGCCGTCTCGCCGAATGGTGGCGTGCGGGCGGAAAGCACATCCATGCGGTGGAGGAGGGAAAACGGATCGGGAAACTGTTCGCAACACCGCCACCGAAAAGAACTTTCCGCGGAACCACCGAATCACCCGACAGGCCGAAAAACTGGGATTGGACCCCGCAGCCCTGGGTCGACACGTTCGATATCGTCTATCTGGTCGTGAAAGTCATCGGGTCGTTCATCCGATGATATGAAAATGAAAATATATCATTGACCGGTTCAAACATTCACCATAACTCTTTTCCAACTTCAGCGCACATGACCTCAACAAACACATCTTCCAATCAACCCAAACCGCTCGGGCGGCTTGAGGGCGTGGATGTGTATTCCACCCGGACAGGCCTTGTGTCCGGGCACGGCTTGAAGGGGATGCGGAGCCATCGCGGCACCGGACATCCATTTACCCTCAAGGAGGCAGGCAGGTAGTTCACGATCGAACCGATCATCGGTATTTTCGAGAACCCCGCCCGCTTCGAAAGCCGGCGGGGTTTTTGTTTTCCTTGTCAAATCAAGGATTCCAAGCCGCCGGATCGATCCCACGATTTCAAAATCAAACCAGAACCATACCCAGATGAACCACCTTCCAAACATCACGTGATCCGGATGCTCCTTCGCCAACCACTCCAGGGAGGCAAGGAGTCCGGTCACCCCAACTTCCAGAGTCCGACTGACGGAAATGCCCTGATCCGGAAAACCTGATAACGGTTTTCTTATCAGGAATCGATCCGGAAACGCTGCTTCGACGGCGTCCGGAACAGATATCATATTGTCCATTTTTCGGGCTCAGGTGAGATATATTATTTCTGACAGGCTTTGCATGATATCGATCTGATTTCATGACAGGGGAGGTGTGCCTGAAATACCGAAACATCCGCCGTGAAATCATCCTGCGGGTGCGAGTCCTTCACCGGACTGGCAGCGGTGTTTGTTCTCCTATTTCCAAGGCAGGGCGTGATGGTCCATCGCGCCGCGATCGCCATGCGGCCCCAACGACAAGACCGGCCGAAAGCATCGGCGCGCCCGGCGGTCACGCCCTGCCTTTTTCCAATTTCCAACCATCGCGGAGTGGCCAAGTGGTATGGCAGCGGTGTCATGCGCCGCATATCGCCGGTTCGAATCCGGCCTCCGCGACCAAGGGCTGTGTAGCTGAGGCAGATTAGCGCTTCGCTGAAGACGAAGAGACTCCGGTGCGATGCCGGACGCAGCCGCCATTTCCCGATGTTGATCATGATGTAAGAGCAGCATCCCGCCTTGTGACGGCGGACGTACGGGTGCGAGTCCCGTTGATCAACCCAACCCCTTCCCGGAGACTGATCCGGCTGCATCCGCGAGGTGCGTCCGGACCAGTCCCCGGAACATTTTTCCACCCGAAAACAAACACCGCTTCCGATCCGGAAAACCCATTCCATTTTCCATCCATTCTCAATGAACACCAAAGACCTCAACCAACTCGGCGTGCCTGCCGGCGATCCGCTCGCCCATGCCTACGAGTTCATCCGGAAATTCGTCGCCGCAGGAAATGACGGCGCGGAGATCGAACGCGAAATCTCCCGCATCGTCGCGGATCCGGACGCATTCCTCGACGACGACCTCCGCGGCGAACTGGCCGCCGCGATTCTCCGGCCCGCTTTCGTCCCCCGTGAAAATCCCGCGCCTTGGCGGCAGTGGGGAAGCGATCTCGAAGCCGATGCGATCCGCCAGATGAAGAACGCCTGCGACCTTCCCGTCGCGGTCGCCGGCGCGCTCATGCCGGACGCCCACCCGGGCTACGGCCTGCCGATCGGCGGCGTGCTTGCCACCGGAAATGCGGTGATCCCCTATGCCGTCGGCGTCGACATCGCCTGCCGGATGAAGCTCACCGTCTACGACCTGAAGGCGAAATCCATCCCCGGGCAGCGGGACCGGCTCATCAACATCCTCGAAAACGAAACGCGGTTCGGGATCGGCGCGTCATTCAAGCAGCGCCGCGATCACGCCGTGATGGACGAGGATTGGACCGTTTCCCATGTCACGAAGCGGCTTCGCGACAAGGCGTGGTCGCAGCTCGGAACCAGCGGGAGTGGCAACCACTTCGTCGAGTTCGGCGCATTCACCGTGACGGAGCCGACGCTCGGACTTCCGCCCGGCGAATACCTCGCGCTGCTCAGTCATTCCGGATCCCGAGGAACCGGAGCGCAGGTCTGCGATTTCTACAGCAAACGGGCGATGACCCTGCGTGAAGGACTTCCGAAAGAACTGAAGCACCTCGCCTGGCTGGATCTCGATGAAACGGACGGTCAGGAATACTGGGCGGCGATGAACCTGATGGGGAATTACGCCGCCGCGAACCACGACCTCATCCACCGGCACATCGCGAAAAAGATCGGTGAGAAGCCGATTCTCGACATCGAGAACCACCACAACTTCGCTTGGAAAGAGACCCACGTCGTCGATGGACAGAAGCGCGAGCTGATCGTCCACCGCAAGGGCGCGACGCCTGCGGGGAAAGGCGTGCTCGGGATCATTCCCGGCTCGATGGCCTCACCCGGTTTCGTGGTCCGTGGAAAGGGTCAGCCGCACTCGCTCGACAGCGCGTCGCATGGCGCGGGCCGGGTGATGAGCCGGACGAAGGCACTGCAATCCTTCACCTGGAGCAGAACGAAAAAGCTGCTCGCGGAGAACGACGTGCACCTCATTTCCGCCGGTCTCGATGAGGTGCCGGGCGTTTACAAGGACATCCATACCGTCATGGCCGCTCAGGACGACCTCGTGGAAATCCTCG
Organism: Luteolibacter sp.; assembly: GCA_035539355.1. Lineage (GTDB taxonomy): Bacteria > Verrucomicrobiota > Verrucomicrobiia > Verrucomicrobiales > Akkermansiaceae > Luteolibacter. The sequence goes on along the minus strand of DATLIO010000345.1, from coordinate 3,648 downwards.
GCCGTTTCGATCCGAAACTCGTCAAAATGTGTCCAGCCGGAGAACGCGCGGAAGACTGAGGAACGTCGAGGTTCACAGTTCTGCGGCCACTTCCTCCAGCGATCCGAAAACGCGGGTCGCCAGCGAGAAGTCCAGACAGGCGGTCACGCGGTTCGGCACGCCCCAGACCGGGATGCCGGCCGCGTTGGCCGCTTTGATGCCATTCAGGGAATCTTCGATGACCAGGCAGTTCTCCGCGTCCAAGCCGAGCCGCCGGACGGCCTCGAGATAGAGATCCGGCGCCGGTTTGATCCGTTCCGCATCGCCGCGGCAGACGACGGTTTCGAACCATTTCGTGAGATCCAGTTTTTCCAGCCAGCCATCGACCCAGTGGTGTGATGAACTTGAAACCACCGCGGTCCTGATTCCTTGGCTTCGAAGCTTTTCCAAAAGAGCGACTGCTCCGGGCATCGGACCTTCGCCGGCGAGGTCCCGGACGATTTCCTCCTGCCGGCGCGTGTCGAGATCGTGCCAGTCGAAAGCACTGCCCGTCAGTTCCTCCAGATGGGTCTTGGGAGACCAGGTCGCGAAATCCGAGCCGATGCACCGGGTGTAGATTTCCAGGGGCAACGGATGACCATTTGAAATAAAAGTCCGGTGCCAGGCGTCATAGATCGCCCATTCGGTGTCCACCAACACTCCGTCGAAATCAAACAACACCGCCTCGATCGCCATGCCCTTCCTTCGCCCTTGCCGCCGCCGGGGGCAAGCCGATCTTGCTAATCGCATTCTCCTCTGCTAGCCGTCCACCAATGACCCGCCGCCTCAAAGCGCTGTTCATGCTCCTCGTCTTCGGGCTCGTTCTGCCCGCGGCCGGAGCACCGCAGCGTTTTTGCGCCCGCGAATTCACCTTTGTCCACCAGAGCTGCTGCTCGGCGAAACACTGCAAGGACTGTCCGGACGAAAAAGCCCCGGTGAAACCGACCTGTTTCGTCGCGGCGAAAGTCGTCCCCGACGGCGTGAACCCGCAGCAGGTCGATCTGCCACCTCTTTCCTCGTTCTTCCTTCCGGCCTTCGTTCTGCCGGAGCCATTGGAAATCCAGCTGGTTTCCTTCGCGGGTGACACCCGCCGGGACCGCGCCCCACCGGGAAAACCCCGGCCGCTATACCTGACCCACCGGTCGCTGCTGATCTGAAACGACGGGCATTTTCGCCCAGCCTGTTTCCGGAGTTCCGGAAACAGCTCCGTTTCTCCATTCTCTCCAGCGATCCTCCATGTCAGAACTTGATTCCCAGCTTTCCACCCTCAGCCATTCCGGCGGCCAATCGCCCGGAAGCCCGGCGGCGCGCCGTTTGACCTTCCTTCTTCCGGTCGGCCTCCTTCTCGGCTTCGCGCTTCTTTTCCTGCTGCTCTTCCGCGACCGCCTTCTTCCCGCCACCGACGTCCGGGTCACTCCGGCCATGGCCATCGAGGAAAAATCCACCATTTCCACCGGACCCGCCGCCTCATCCGGGAAACTCCTTTTCCAGGCCTCCGGCTGGATCGAACCCGATCCACTTCCGGTCAAAGCCACCGCGCTGACCGATGGGGTCGTCGACCAGGTCCAAGTCCTCGAAGGCCAGTCGGTGAAAAAAGGCGAACTCCTCGGCACACTCGTCGATGCCGATGCAAAGCTCGAAGTGACCACCGCGACCGCCGAACTTGAGATGGCGAAAAACGAGTTCGAAGCCCATTGCACGAATACGCAGATCTTCCTCCAGCAGCTCGAGTCCGAAAAAGCCGGCCTCACCGCGGACCAAGCCAACGCCGACGAAGCCGCCGACCGCCTCCGCCGACTCGAACAAGCCGCGACCAGCGCCGTCGAACTCGAACGGGTCAATGCCCGTTTCGAGAATTCCCGCCGTCAGGCCGCACTGATTTCCCGGCAGGCGAAGATCGATGAGATCGCCCACCAGCTCAGCAAGGTCGCCTACGAAGCCGCCTCCCTCCAAGCGAAAGTCGACGGTTCCAAAGCCGCCCTCGCCAAAGCCGAGCTCGCTTTTTCCCGCACGAAAATCACGTCGCCGATCGATGGCCGTGTCCTCCGCCTGACCGCCGCTCCGGGTCAGAAGAAAATGCTCATCATGGAGGAAGAGGACAGTTCCACGATCGCGGTTCTCTACGATCCATCCCACCTCCAGGTCCGCGTCGACGTGCCGCTCGCCGATGCCGCAGGCCTGAGCGTCGGCCAGAAAGCGAAGGTGCGCTGCAACCTGCTTCCCGACAGCATTTTCGAAGGTGAAGTCACCCGCATCACCGGCGAAGCGGATCTCCAACGGAACACGCTCCAAGCCAAGGTCCGCATCAACGTGCCGGACGACCGCCTGCGCCCGGAAATGCTCTGCCGCGTCGAGTTCCTCGATACCGCTCCGAAAACCTCCGTTCCCGGCGAATCCACCTCGCTCGCCGTTTACATCCCCGAAGCCGCCCTTTCCGGCGACACGGTCTGGGTCTGCGATCCCTCATCGAACCGCGCGTCCAAGCGCACTGTCACCCCGACCTCCGCCCGCGAAAACCTCCATCGCATCGACCAGGGAATCCTTCCCGGCGAATGGGTCGTCCTCGAACCGACCGGCCTTCGCGAAGGACAACGTCTCAACCCCCAGATGAGCCACTGACATGAACCTCATCACCTGCCGCGCCCTGACCAAATCCTACAAGAAGGGCCCCAACCTCGTCACTCCGCTGAAGGACCTCGACCTCGACGTTCCGAAAGGCGAGTTCCTCGCACTGATGGGCCCCTCGGGTTCCGGAAAAACCACGCTGCTCAATCTCATCTCGGGCATCGATTCGCCATCGTCCGGCACACTCACCATCGCGGGCACCGACATCGCCACGTTGAACCGCCGCCAGCTCACCCAATGGCGGGCGAAGAACATCGGTTACATCTTCCAGCTCTACCACCTCGTCCCGGTCCTCACCGCGTTCGAAAATGTCGAACTGCCGCTTCTTCTCAGTCCGCTTTCCAAAAAAGAACGGCATGCGAAAATCAACGCCGCGCTTTCACTCGTCGGCTTGGCGGACCGCGCCCACCACACGCCCGCCGAACTCTCCGGCGGTCAGGAACAACGCGTCGCCATCGCCCGCGCCCTCGTCGCCGATCCACCCCTGCTCGTCGCCGATGAGCCCACCGGCGACCTCGACCGCGAATCCGCCACGAACATCCTCAACCTCCTCCGCGCGCTCACCCGCGACCACGGCAAAACGATCGTCATGGTCACCCACGATTCGAACGCCGCCGCAGCCGCCGACCGGACCCTCCATTTGGAAAAAGGCGTTCTGTTGGAGTCCGCATTGAAAACCGGAAACTGACGACTTCATCGTGCTCAATCTGCTCCCACTTGCCTGGAAACAGCTCAGTCGCCACCGGCTCCGGACGACGCTCACGATCCTTGGCGTCGCTTCGGGCATGTTCCTCTTCACGGCGGTCGAGACACTCCAGCGTTCCCTTTCGTCCGCCACCGAAGAGACCGCCGCGGATACGACACTCATCGTCTACCGTGAAAACCGCTTCTGCCCTGCGACCTCCCGGTTGCCCGAACATTACGCCGATGAGATCCGCCGCATCCCCGGCGTGCGTGAGGCGATCCCGATCCAGATCGTCGTCAACAACTGCGGGGCCAGTCTCG
>DATLIO010000344.1:0-11455 GCA_035539355.1 Luteolibacter sp. | reverse complement strand
GTGGTCACGCGTCGGACATCCGGCTGGCGCTGGCGACATTGATCAAAAAGCGGGAGGTCATCGAAGCAAGGGTGGAAGGGTTTTCCGAAATCCCCGTTTATCTGTTGCCCGGAGCACTGGAGCTTGCGGCGCCTTTGAAGGAACCCCGCATTCGCTTTTTATCTCCTTTCGACAATCTCACGATCCAACGCAAGCGGCTGAAGTGGTTGTTCGATTTCGACTACACGGTGGAGATCTACGTGCCGGCGGCGAAGCGGAAGTATGGTTACTTCGTGCTGCCCGTGCTGTATGGAGACCGCGTCATCGCGAGATTCGATGCGAAGGCGCACCGGAAGGATGGGCGGCTGAGTGTGATCAACCTCGTCTTCGAACCGGGGTTCAAGGATTTCAAAGGGATCAAGGTGGAGTTCCGCAAAGCGCTTGATGATTTCACCCGGTTCCAGCAATGCGATCATTGGGAGATCCTGCGGATGGAACCGGAGATGGCTTTCCCGAAAGGCAGGGTGTGATGAGCGGCAGCGCCTTCGCACACTCGATGCAGCCCGGGATCGCGTCCGATTCCGATTGCATGATGATCATCGATACCTAAGAAATGGCCATTGATGATGGTTGCTTCAAAACAATGGTGGAGAATCCCGGTTTTCTGGGTCGCGCTATGCAGTCTCGGCATGGCCCAGACGGATGTCACAACTCTGTTGAAACGAGGCCTCAGCGACGCCGTCTTGAAGCAAATGCCTCTTTCAGAGACGGAGAAGAATGAAGTGCTGGCCGCCACGGCATGGATGCTGAAAAAAAAGATTTCATTTTTTCCGGATGGCAGCGCGGGTTCGGTTCATCATCTTCCCGGGGATGGCGGAACCCGCATCGAGTGGAAGGATTTCAAGATCACCGGCATCGTGGAGGAAGCGGTGACGCAGGCGGATCGGGCCAACTCTATCTCGAAGAGATACCGTGTGCGGTTCGGTTGTGCCGCCAGCAGGGTTTGGGCTCCGAAAACCAACGGATGGTCCGAGTGGAAACCCAATGGCGATTTGCTTTTCCCGTCTTCGGCCAAGGTGGAGGAGTTGGCTGGAAAATGGGTCGCGACTGTGGACGAACAGGGCCAATTCCTGCCAGTCAACAGAGGCATCCTGCCTTCCGGGACGGGAGGTTCCGACCTTCCTGCGGGAATGATGAGAGGGAAGAAGTGATTTCTTCATTCAGTAGCTGGCCCGCGCCGGAACCTCGCCCGCGCGGAAGCTCATGGCGGGCAGGCCTTCCTTGTTCATCAGATTGGGCACGGCGGTGTTGTCCCACGTGAAGCGGACGGCAACGGGCTTTTCCACATCCGGTGCGGAAAGGATGACTTCGTTGCCGACAATCTCCGCTTTCGCTTTCACGAAATCGCCTTTGTCGGCGTCGATGATCTCGAACCATGTCAGCTCGCCGCCATCGCGTGATGCGAGGCCGGAGCCGGTGTGATCGAAGCTGATGCGGAGCTTGCCGCCTTCCGCTTTCATGGCTTTGAAAACAGGGCCGGAGTAAACGAGGTCCTTTTTGCCATAGGTCTTCGCAAGCGCGATCAGCGCGAGCCGGTGGCCGACGTCCTTCTTGTTGAGTGGGTGGAGATCCAGTTCGCTGATGTCGTTGATCACGGCGAGGCCGCTGTCCGGGATGAGTTTCGCGGCCTGTGCCTGCGCTTCCCAGAAAGTGGGGAGCGTGAAAGGTTTCGCATCAGGTCCCAGAGGTTCGACGTAGGGACGTTGTCCGATCTGCACGAAATAGAAGGGGAAGGGATCCGCCCACTGTTTCCGCCAGCCATCGACAAGCCCCTGCATCTTCGCGGTGTAGCGGGCGCCGTCCTTCGAATTGCCCTCGCCCTGATACCAGATGACGCCGCGCAGGCCGACGGGTGAAAGAGGGCGGATCATGCCTTCGAAGAGCTGGGAAGGATTGGGCCACATCTTCTTCGCTCCCGGCAACGGCGGCGGAGGAGGCGGAAGCAACGCGTGGGTTTCGGGAGACATCCACGGTTCGATGGGCGTGCCGGAAACGGCGGACATTACGAGCCCGACGGGCACCTTGAGATCCTGATGGAGATTCTTTCCGAAGAAGTAGGCGACAGCGGAGAAACTTCCGGCGGTGGTCGGGGAACAAGCGACCCATTTGCCGGTGGCCACGTCCTGCTTGCTCTGGGCGGCGACATCCTTTTCGACACGGAAGAGGCGGATCTTCGGGAAATCCGCGGCCTTGATTTCGTCACGACCGCCGGTCGCGGCGCTGAGCCGCCAATCCATGTTCGACTGCCCGCTGGCCAGCCACACTTCGCCGAGAAGGATGTCGTCGAACGTGACGGAGGTCGTGCCTGTTGCAGTGAGCGTGCGGGGTTGGCCGTCCGCCTTCGCCGCCGGCAGCGTGACTTTCCACCCGCCCTTCGCATCCGATTTCGTTTTCTTGGAATCGCCGCCGAATGCGACGGTGATCTCGGTGTCCGGATCGTCCCAACCCCAGACGGTCACCGGCTTTTCCTGCTGTACCACCATCCCGTTTCCGAAGATGCGTGCCAGCCGTGTTTCGGCGGACGCGAGTGGAATCGGGAGCAGCAGGATCGCGGAAAGCCGGAGGAGATGAGTGTTCATGGAAGCGGGTTGTTTCAAATGGGTTCTAGTGAAGACCGGACGATGAGTCATCACGAAAGATATTCGAAGGGCGCTCCGGGCCGATGTGGATTTCCGATATCAAGTGGTGCGAGGACCGGACTGGGCGAACGGGGGGCGAGTCCGTAGACGTGATTTGCCAAACCCAAACCGGCATCCAATCATGAAACCCAACGCATTCCTGACGGCGCTTTTGATCTCCTTCGCCTGGATCCCGCTTTCACAGGCTGCGGTTGTCGCGAGCTACGATTTCGCGACGAACCTGACTTCCGGTGACACCGAAGCGAGTTCGGGCGCCTCCGCCATCCAATCGGGTGGCGGTCTCGATGCCGTCGACGTCGGCTGGGGCCGCAGCGGTTCCTTGAGCGATCTTTACATCCGCAGTTCGAACACCTCCACCTCGTTGACCGCGGATGATTATGTCTCTTTCACCGTCACGACCAATCAGGGCGTGTCCTACGATTTCACGACCCTGACCTTCAAATATTCGGCGCAGATCACGATGACGGGAGTCGCGCAGTTCACCTCCAATGTGGTGGTGCGTTCGAGTCTCGACAACTTCGCGACGGACCTGGGGAGTTTCAATGTGACCCGGGTCAGCACCGGTGGGACAAACATCCTTTCGCCTGAACCATCGGTCAATCTTTCCGCCTTCACCAACGTCTCCGGAGCGGTGGAGTTCAGGTTTTATGTTTATGACGATGTCGACAACGGTCAGAACCTGACGCGGTTCGACAACATCACTTTGAATGCGACGGTCGTTCCCGAAGTGTCGGGCGTGTCGCTGGTCTCGATCGGTTCGCTGTTGATCGGGCTGCGGCGTCGCAGACGGTGAGATCCCGGTAAAGGGGGCGTATGCTACGGCCTTTCCGGTTCAACGGTGATGTGGAGCGGTTGCAAAGGCACCCTGATCTCGTCCTTCGAAGACGGATCGATCGTGATCGCCGTGTTGTGATAGCCCTCTGAGATGATTTCAAATTCGAAGGGATGGGTGGCGACTCCGGAAAGCCCCATCAGCATGCCATCTTGTCGGGACATGAAGGTCACGATGATCCTGGGAAGCTGGGATTTGAAGGATCTGCCCGACTTCTCAAATGCATCGCGGGAGTAGGAGAGTGAGGTGTTGATGCCTTTTCCACTCACGGAATCATAGGGTATGAGGGTGACCTGCACCGGATGGATTCGTTCGAATGTGTTTTCGATCCACCAGTTGTCCGCAGATCGCGAAATCGCGAAAACCGCCACGATGACAGCTACGGCCGATGCGAAATTCTTCACAGGTTCGCCCGCTGTTTTGACGGTATCAAACCACGCACGATATTCCTTACGGCTGAGGACGATGAGCACGTAGATGCTGCATGCAGCGAAGAGAGATAACTCGATAGCCGCATAGGCCCCATCCGGATGGTGAGACGGTTGCTTTCCAGAGATGTGTCTGTAAATGACGATGCCGGTGGCGATCAAACATTGGAGTAATCCGAGGGAGGAGAAAAGAAGCGCCCACGTGCGGGATGATGATCTGCCGATGAGGATTCCTCCACCGATGATGATGCCCACGAATCCGATGTTGAAAGAAAGTGATCCTCCGATCCAGGCAGCAACCATTTCAACCAGCGAATTGACACCAAAAGAGATCATGAGCGCGCCTGCGATGCAGATGGCACGCGGGGGGAAGGGTTGAGGCTGATTTGACGAAGGAGCCTCCTCGCTTTGTGTCTGATCGTCGGTCATTGGTTTGAATTTTGTGCGGAAATCCCGCGAAGGTCTATCAGGAAGGGGGCAAGCGATTGCGGGAGGTGGGTATCGGTTAGTTTTCCGAAGAAAAGTGTTGTCCGAAGTCCTGTCTGCCTTTAGCTCTGCCGCCCCGAACGGGATGGAGCGGTAGCTCAGTTGGTTAGAGCGCCAGCCTGTCACGTTGGAGGTCGCGGGTTCGAGCCCCGTCCGCTCCGCCATCCCAGTTCGGTGTCCTTCGGGGCGATGTTGACATCCTGCACACGTTCATCACGTTGAAGGGCGATGTTTCTCAACCGTCGGAGATTTCTTTCCCTGGGATTGCCCGTGCTGGGAAGCGCTTCCTTGTTCGCCGAAGTGGCAGGGAGGAAGCCGCAGCTGCGTTTCGGAGTCATCGCGGATCCACAGTATGTGGATGCCGAGCCGAAGGGTTCGCGGCATTACCGAGCGTCTCTGGGAAAGCTGGAGAAGGCGGTCGAGGAGCTGAACAAGCATGAGCTGGCGTTCACGATCACGCTGGGGGATCTGATCGACCGGGATTTCAAAAGCTTCGATCCGGTGCTGGAACGGTATGCGAAATTGAGATCGCCGCATCGGATCGTGTTGGGGAATCATGACTTCGATGTGCCGGACCAGGACAAGCCGCTTGTCCTGGCAAAGGTGGGGTTGGAATCGGCGCACCAGAGTTTTTCCCACGACAAATGGCGGCTGGTGATTGTCGATGGAACGGAGGTTTCGACGTATCGTTTTCCGGCGGATGATCCCAGGACCGCAGAGGCGAAGCGGGTTCTTGAAGAGGTGAAGAAGCGGGGAGGATCGAACGCGCAGGTTTGGAACGGCGCGGTTAGCGGGCAGCAACTGCAATGGCTGGATCGCGAACTCGGTGAAGCGAAGGCGGCGGACCAACGGGTGATCGTCGCGGGGCATTTTCCGCTGCTGCCGGGGAATGATCCACACCGGTTGTGGAACGCGGAGGAGGTGGTGAAGGTGATCGACCGTCATCCGCATGTGGCGGCCTATTTCAACGGACACAATCACAAGGGGAACTATGCCCATGCCGGGAAGTGCCATTATGTGAACTTCAAGGGCATGGTCGAAACCGCGGCGGACAATCCGTTCGCGATCGTGAGTTGCTACGAGGACCTCGTCATGATCGAGGGATTCGGACCGGAGCCCAGCCGGGAGAAGCTGGAATGAATCGGTCGAATTAGGCGGCGAACTTACTTTCAATAAGTTGTAAGCGTCCTTGCAAGCCGAGATGGGTGTCCTACCACGATTCAATGGGTGCCCTGCTACGGTTCGATGGGTGCCCTGCCACGGTTCGATGGGTGCCCGACCACGGTTCGATGGGTGCCCGACCACGGTTCGATGGGTGCCCTGCCACGATACGATGGGTGCCCTACCACGATACGATGAGTGCCCTACCACGATACGATGAACCGTCGGGAATGGATGAGACATCTACAGGAATGCAGGCTGACGGGGACTTCCGGGTGGACCGGTGGTAACCGGCAAGTCGATGATCATCAAAGGTAAATGGACGGAGGCAAGGACCCGGTGAGGGGAGGTCGGATCAGCGGCCCGGCGGGATCGATTCAAAGGACCGCTGGATGAATTGTTTCAGTTTTCCCGGCTCAAGCCGGCTGACCCGCGAGATGATGAACCACATGATGATGCAGAAAGAGATCGGCAGCAGCAGCGCACCCACGGTCTTGAAATCGAAGGTTCCAGACGTGTAGGAGCCGTAGAGGATCGCTGCGATGAAAGTCGTGGACAACAGGATGGTGAAGAAGCGGCCGATGAAGGAATGGATGAGGATGGATTTGGCATGGTGGAAATTCCCACGAAGGATCATGCCGTCGTTCGAAGAGAGGATCTGGCCGGAAAATATCGGGGAGGATTCATTGGCTGACATGTAAAGGGTGACTTTGCAGCCGATGATCTTTCCTCGGATGATCCCTTTCTTCGGTGGTTCGCCGGGAGCGGGAAACGCGGCTTCCTCAATCAACAGTTTTTCCAACACCCCGGCATATTGGGCGGGTGAGCAGGTGGAGGTGATTTCGAGTTCGTGGCTCATCTTCCGCTGCAAATCATGGCGCGGGCCGTGTGGCGTCGGTGCCGCCAGCTTCCCGGAGTTCGATGGAGTTGACTCTTTCCATCACAGGCATATTCGGGAATGAATTTCGCAGGTCAAGGATCGGCTCGCCTGCTCGCCGGGCTTGCCAGGTTGTGGTGATGAAGTTCGCTACGGATCCGATTGAAATCTCCGGGACAACCTGTTCATGATGAAACCTCATGAATCGAAAGGCGCTTTTTGTTCCTGTGTTTCTGGTGGTGATCCTCGTGGGGATTCTGATCTGGAGGGCGGGGGAGCGGAAACCGGAGGGATCGGTTTCAATTCCGGAGCCGGTGAAGGTGGAGGAGGGCGTCGCGCAGGTCCGGGGGGCGAACGAGCGGATGCGGAAATTGATGGCGGAGGAAAAGGGCGGCGGATCTGGAACAGGTGTTCGTGCGGATCGAATGGGCGAGATCGTCCGCGTTGCACGGGAGCGTCGAGATTGGATGAAACGTCTGATCCGGGAAAATCCGGAAAGGGCGTTGGCGGAGTCGCTCGGATTCGCGGAGTACGCGGCACTGCCGGAGGAGGCGAAGGCATTCGTCGAGCGACCGTTTTCCGCGTTGGTGAAATTGGAGGTTTATCCGATCTGCGGAAATGGTCCGAGGCCACCGGGAACTCCCGACGCGTTGCGGACGATCACTTTCGGGGATGGCATGCAGGCAACACCCTTTCCGCAGGGGCGGAGGGACGCGATGATGTCGAAGACGCGGGTGCCGCTGACCGGCATCGTGCTGGACGATGTGGCGGCGCTGCATGAACGGACCCTGGTGCCGGTTTCGCCCGATGACCTCGCTGCGCTCGGCCAGCCGGTTCCCGGCACGAGTCTCGTGAGTGGCAAGACCGTCAACGGTCCGCTGATCGCGGTGGCGGGGGGGAAGGTGTTCGCGTTTGCGGACGAGGCGGAACTCGGAGCGGCGAACGGGAAGCTGGCGGAGCTCGATGACAAGCCGGATCCGCATCTCAGTTCGGAGGTGATTTTCCAGGCGTCCGCCGGGGAGGGGGAGACTTCGTTGTTCGCACTTGCGGATTCGGCGATGGCGAAGAGCACGTGGACGGAGACGCAGAAGCGGATTTTCATGATCCGCATCGACACCTCCGACAAACCGGGCGCGCCGTTCACCCAGGCGGAAGTCGCCGCGTCGTTCAACGGGGCGGTGAACGACAACATCATCGCGTTTTCCCACGGCAAGACATCGGTCGTCTGCACGGTGAGCGCGAACGTCTACCGGCTTCCGCAGACATCGGTCTACTACAGCCGTAGTGATCAGGCGGGGTATCCGGCGCTCACGAGCCGGAATACGATGATGCTGCAGGATGCCCGTGATGTTTTCCGGGCGCAACGTTCCGGAGCGGACGCGGCGATCAACATCGGGCCATTGGGGAATGGCGGCGGTCTCGGTGACTACGACATCGTCGGAATCGTTTTCGGAAGTTACGGCATGTCGGGAGGGTCGTTCGCCTATGGTGGACTGGCGGGTGGATCGAACCTGTGGCTGCAGAATTCGATCGGCACCTCGCTGGTGGTCCACGAACTCGGCCACAACTACGGTGTCGGCCATTCGAATCTCTGGCTGACCACCAACGGTTCCATCGCAGGGACGGGAACGTCGGACGAATATGGCGACGATTTCGACGTGATGGGTGACGGCGGCGTGCCGGTGGATCATTTCAGTGCGGCGCAGAAAGCGAAACTGGATTGGCTGGCCGCTTCCGATTGGGTCGCACCATCGACTTCGCAAACGGTCCGGCTCCATGGCATCGACTACCTCGAATCGTTGCAGAATCCCCGGGGCGTCCGGTTGACGAAATCAGGATCGGATCAGTTTTACTGGCTCACCTACCGGCCCCGGTCGACGAACGCGGCGATGCGGTATGGATTGCATCTCGCGTGGGTGCACGGGACCCACGATCTGCTGGATACGATCCCATCGACATCCGGCGATGTTTCGGATGCGGGCCTGACGTTGGGGAGGACCTATTCGGACACGACCACCGGCGTCCATGTCACTCCGCTTTCCCGTGGAGGAAGTGTGCCGGACGAATACATCGACGTGCGGGTCAACATCGGAAGCTTTTCCGGCAATGGATCTCCTTCGGCATCGGCCATCAGCGGAGCCTCGACGGTCGCCGCCAGAACCGCGTCGGTTTTTTCCGTCTCCGCAACCGATCCCAACAGCGACACGCTCGCCTATGCTTGGAACACCGCGGATGGCGCGTTCCGGGATTCGGCGAATTCGATCTCCAAGGCGTGGACGATCGGTGGCACGTATCCGGTGGCCTGCACGGTGAGCGACATGAAAGGCGGGACGGTCACGGTGAACAAGACCGTCACGGTGACGGACCCGTTGTTGACCTGGACATCATCGCAATTGCCGGGAACGTCGAATCCGGTGGTGGCGGTGGCCTGGGGGGAGCATCGTTTCGCGGCGCTGGGTTATTTTGGCACGCCCTATTTCAGTTGGGACGGCGTGACGTGGCAGGGAGCGGCGGGATCGACCGGAGTGACTTCGGGCACGTGTTCGCTGGCGTATGGCGCGGGGATTTTCGTGGCCGCGGGTGAAGGGACGGATGCGGCGACGGATGCGGGATTCTCCTGGTCCGAAGATGGGAGGAAATGGCAGGCGGCGACCTTTCCCGCGACCGCGGGGCGGGTGGAGGAAGTGGCCTGGGGCGGAAACGAGTTCCTCGCGGTCGCTTCGAGCGGTCATGTGTTCCGATCGGCCGATGGAAAGACATGGACGGTATCCCTGGTGGCGGGAGCGCCGCTTTTCAATCACGTCTGCCGTGATGGCAACGTGTGGGTGGCGAGCACATCGACGTCCCGCAAATTGTTGACGTCCGCGGATGGTGTGAACTGGACCGAGCGTCTGGCCACCGGGATCGATGTCCATGGCGTGGTTTCCCATGACGGCCGGTTGTTCCTCACCGGTTGGTATGGGGGGATCCGTCATTCCGAAGATCAGGGGGAAACCTGGACCGATGGGATGTTGCCGGCCGGGACGCGTTGGTCCACTTGGGCGGTCCGCAGGGCGCATGACGGCACGCTGGTCTGTGCGGCCAAGGCGATGGACGAAAGTGGTTCGCCTTACACGATCCTGGTTTCCTCCGACGGCGGGATTTCGTGGTCGCGTCCCGCCACCAACCAACCGGCGGGAGACGCTTATGACATGGCTTTCGGCGACGGCCGGTTCGTTGTGGTGGCAAGCGGCGGCAACACTTTCCGTTCCGATCTGATCGACGTGACGGATCAACTTCCCGCCGGTGTGGCCGTGACTCCTCCCGCATCCGCGGCTGCCCGGACGATGGTCGCATTCGGAGCCTCCGCGAACGATCCTGACAACGATCCGCTGACCTATGTATGGGATTTCGGTGTTGATGATGCGATTCAGGAAGGTGCGTCGATTTACAAATCGTTTCCGGTCGGTGGTTCGAGAAACGTGACGTTGAGGGTTTATGACGGACGATCCGCGCCGGTGGTGACATCCACGACGGTCACCGTGACGGATCCGCTGGCAAGCTGGACCCAGGCTTCGATCACCAATGATTCGGGATTCACGCCTTCGGGCCCATTCATGGCCGCGGCCGCGGGCAATGGCCGGATCGTGGCGGTCGGGACGCTGCAATCGGGCTCCTTCCGTGGGCCGGTGGCGATTTCAACCGACAGCGGTGCGACCTGGAGCGGCCGCCAGCTTGCGACCAACTCCCATCTTCAAAGCCTCATCTTTGACGGCACGAACTTCATCGGCAGTGGCACGAAATACGGCTTCGACGGCACCGCGGGCTACCGCGCCTACATCGCCACCTCGCCGGATGGCATGACGTGGACAGACCGCTATTTCGCCGAAAACAACAAGCACCAGCGGGCGATCGCGTGGAACGGAAACATCGGTGCTCCTGTTTATCTATCCTGCGGGGATTCCGGTTCGCTTTATCGTTCGACGAATGGGACGACGTGGACCGCGGTGGCGACGACCGCGTTCCTTCCGTCCGGTGCGACGCTGGGGGCCCTGGCTTTCGGAAACGGGACCTTTGTGATGACTTCGCGTTATACGACCGGAACCGGTGAACGGGCTTTCGTTTCCAGTGACGGGCTTTCGTGGACGGATGTTTCCCCGGGTAGCACGGTCACGGAAAACAACCATGCGGGGACCACCGCGTTTTTCGCCAACAACCGGTTCGTTGTCTCCGGAGACGGTTATTACACGAGTTCGGGATCGAAGGTGCTGACGTCGTTCAACAACGGGCAGAGCTTTTCCAGCACGCGGACACGGCGTGAGAACCTGGAGGGACTGGCTTTTGGTGGGGGCGTCTATTTCGGCGCGGGCCTCGATATGACCGACGGCAACTACGTGGATCTCGATCTCGTTTCGCAGGATGCGGTGGCGTGGTATACGCTCTCGCCGCCGACAACGGTGGACCGAAAGGCGGTGCTGTTCCATGATGGCCGGTTCTATACGTTCGGCGACAACCTTTCGATCTGGCGGAGCGCGGCGCTGACCGGCGGTGCGGGCTATTCGAACTGGCTTTCGAATCACTTTCCCGGCGGTGTGCCTTCCATCGATCCGGACAATGACGGGCTCCGCAATCCGATCGAGTATGCGTTCGGGCTCGATCCGAAATCTTCCGTTGCGGTTCCGGGAATCCTGCCGTCGAGCGCGGTGATGACGGGAGGCCGGCAGGGAGTGGAGTTTCGTGTTCCAAGTCCGGCGAGCGCGGAAGCGGTCTACCAGATCCAGGTGAGCACCGCGCTTGGAACCTGGGATTCGATCGCCCGCAGGGTTGGAACAGGCGCATGGCAGTGGCTCGGGGGAGGGACATCCCAACTCGATGTGCAGGCTCCGTCGGGCGGGGCGCAGCTCATCCGTGCCGGATTGCCGGACAGCCTGAACAACGTGCCGAAAGCGTTTTTCCGTGTGACGGTGGAGGTGCCGTGACCGGCCAAGAATCGGCTTGCACCGGGAAACTGAGG
>DATLIO010000343.1:0-1513 GCA_035539355.1 Luteolibacter sp. | reverse complement strand
CTTCGAAGGAGACCCCCGCGCTTCCTTCCAAGCTGAAGCCGATGCCCGTTTTCTCGCGGCCTCTCCCCTTTTCCGCCAACGATCCCTCATCCCCCGAATATTTCGCGGAAATCGCCATCTGGTCCACGGAAGCATCCGCCGAAGATGTCGGCAAACTCTGGCTCGCGAACTCCGACAAATACCGCGAGGGGGCGACCGTCGTGAACGACCTTCTTCTCGACCGCTGGGTGCAGCTCGATCCCGAAGGCGCCGTCCGCACACTCGCCCTTCACCCCATCGGCAGCGGCCCGGCATGGACCGCTTGGGCGAAACACGATCCGGAAAAAGCCCTCGCCGCCGCCAAGGCCAGCAACCGGAAACGATCGATCGAATGGGTCGTCAAAAGCATCGCGGACAAAAATCCCGACCTCGCCCTCAAACTCATTGATGAAGACCCATCCATCGGCGGCTTCGTGATCAGCAGCATCACCGCCCGCCTCGCCAAGGAAGGCAAATACCAGCAATCGCTCGACCTCAAGATGCGCTACGGCACAACCAGTGTCAGTCAGGAGCTCAAGATCTGGGCGAAGGACGATCCGCACGCGGCGATGCGCTGGTGCCTCGCCCGCCCGTTCGGTGACTCGAAGAACCGCGAAACGGTATACGACACGTTCCTCGAAAAGTATCCCGATTCCGCCAACGAACTGCTCGCGATCCTACCCGATGCGAAGACCCGCCTCGAGTTCGCGGAGAAACGGATGACCCGGCTGCTTCAGAAAAGCCCGCAGGACGCGATCGCCTTCGTCAAAAGCCAGTCCAATCCCGAATCCCGCGACAAGCTTTCCATTTCCCTCGGCAAGCAACTCGTCAAATCCGACTGGGACCTCGCGGCCGATATCGTCAAGGACCTCGCGGCGAACAACGTGCCGCTCGCGTATCGCTCGACCTGCGTCGAAATCAACGAGAACGATCACATGTCCGTTTCCCTGAATCCTCCCGCCGCGGATCTGATCATGGAACTTTCGCAAAAGAACCCCAAGGGAACCTTCGAGCTCGCATCGAAGATCGCGGAGGAAAAAGACCAGCCCGGATTGCTCAACGCCGTCCAGAACACATGGATCTTCGCGGATCGTTACGGCTTCTCCGAATACCTCGCCGCCCAGCCACCGTCACCGCAACGCGACAAGTGGACCGCAGAACTGGTCTTCAGCCTGACCTCCCACAGCGACCCCGTGCGCAACGACTACCCCAGCAGCATCGAATGGAGCCTCTCCATCCAGAATGCGGAAAAGAAGACCGAGGCCCTCTGCGGAGCCGCGATGAAATGGAAGGAAGGCGACCCGGCCGGGCTCGAAGCGTTCCTGTCCGACAAAAACATTCCCGCCGCCAACCGGGACGCCGTCCGCAAAGCCGTCGAAACGCCAACCGATTTCCTTCAAGGTGAATAAAGCCATCCCCTTTTCCGCCGCCTTCGTCGCCTCGGCCGCCATCGCCTGGATGGCCGCCGCGCCTCCGACCCAACGTCCGGTCACAT
>DATLIO010000342.1:0-6724 GCA_035539355.1 Luteolibacter sp. | reverse complement strand
CCCCATAGTAGGCCTCGCTGTAGTCGAGGCTCGGTGTGATCGATTTCGTGCCGGTGGTGGTCACGATCCAGCGCCATGTCGGAAGCAGGTCCTGGACGCTGAGGTTCGTCCAGTTCCCCGTCATCGCGGTTTCGCCGTTGATGTTGTAGAGTGTGCCCTGGCCCGCGTTGAAGTTGGTGACGAAAGGCAGCGTGGTGATCGCCGAGTTCGCGGGGATGTAATGGGCGAATCCGTTCCAGTTCGGCAACCCGGCGGTGACGGCGGTGTTCGTCGGATCGCTGTTCGGGCCGGACCAGTAGATTTCCTCCTGGGTGTTGACGCTGCTGGGACTGGTGCCTTTGTAAAACGGGGTTTCTCCGCCGTAGATGCCAACCGATGTGTGGTGTGGCTGTCCTTCCGGGAACAGATAGTCCCAGGTGATGTCGAGGTTGTTCGCTCCGTTGGGGTCCGGGGTTTTGCCCAAGGTGCGGATGTTTTCCGTCCAGATGCCCGCATAGAGATCGTAGGGGCTGATCCCTTGGCCGAGCGCGTGGGCGCGCGAGTTGGAGAGTGCGCTGGCATTGTTGTACCACCAGAAGTTCAGGAACATCTCATGCGCCACCAGATCGCCGCCGGGCGTTTTCATGTAGCCGTCGTTTGATGTCGTGAACGCGTTCTGGAAACTGCGGCTGCCGTTCTCGGCCATCGCGTCATACCAGATGAACCTCAGGTGTGAGGCCCCGAGTGAGGCGGCCTTCGTCCGGAAATACTGGATGAAGTCGCGCATGTTCTGCGCGTCGGTCGCATTGGTCTGATAGTTCTCCTGGTTGATGAACCAGCCATCGAATCCGTAATACACGGCGGCCTCGATCAACTTGTCCGCGACGGGAAAGGTGTTGCCTGATTTCACCAGCAGGTCGCGGATCCGCTGCAGCGCCGCATCGTCCGGCGAGCCGTTCCACCCGTAGAAGATCTTGCCGTAGATGCGCACGCCGTTGCGGTGTGCGGCATCGATCGTGTGGGCCGTCGGTGTGAGGATCGTCTTCGTATCGCGATCCGAGCCACCCCAGAAAACCATGTCATCCGTGTATTGCCACATGTTCGGCGCGCAGAGACGGACGGTGCGGAAGCCGCTGGGGCTCGCGACGGGGATGGTGTTGAAGGTGGTGATCACCTGCACGCGCGCTTCATCCGGCCGCGCGTGGGGGTTCACGTTCCACAAAGCGTTCAATGCGGGATTTGCCTCAGCGGTCGGTGCGGTGAACCGGGTTGCCAATGGAACGACGCTGCGGTTGTAGGGTGCGTTCGGATCCGTGGCCGGACTCCAGTTGAGAATCTCGGGTGGATGCCACTGTGGTGCCGCAGGTGTGAACGCGTACTGCGCGGTTGATCTCACGTTGCCCGAAATCAGCAACGCCAGGGACAGGGCGAGAACTTTTCCTGGATGGAAAGGGTTCGGAAACGATGGGAATACGGGCATGGCAATGGGTTTTTGGAGATGGATGGAGCGTCATCCATCAGACAGGAGGTTTTGAAACTTCGGTTCCTTCCGATGAGCGATCGCGGGAAGTGAGTTGAGTCCTGAAGACGGATCTTCAGACGTTTTGGGTTGCGTGACGGCTACCAGCCTTCATCCGCGGCGCAACCGAATGTGGATTCCAGGAATCCGAAGGTGGACTTCCGTGGATGCGGGGGACGCTGAAATCAGCGGGCCGCTTGCTTGATCTCTTCGGCACTGAGAGGCCGGCTGATCATTGCGAACTCATCGATGCGTCCGTTGAAACTCCTGCCTGCACCGTACTTGACCCGTTGTCCGGGCGATGCGTCGAAGTTGCCAAGATTCGCAAGGCCGAGGCGAACGGGTGTCCGACGGCTGATGCCGCCCGTCGCGATCTCCTCACCGTTGAAGAAATGTTGGATCGTGCTCTTGTCCCCGTCGATGACGGTGGCGATGTGGATCCAGCGTCCGAGATCCCTTTCCGTGACGACGACAGGGCTTTCGAGTCTTTCCCAGGAACTGTATTTCAGTTCATCCGAAGCGCGCAGTCCGAGGAGCAGGCGTCCGGACTTGCCGAGCTTCCAGTGAACTTCACCCACCTCTTCCGGACTCATCGTGAAAAGGGAACTGTGTTCCGACAGCAGGCTGTCGACGCGGATCCACGCCATCAACGTGAGGGCCGGTGTTTCCCCGGATGTGCGGAACCTGACGCGGTCGCTGGTTTTGGTGAAGCCGATGGCATTCTTGCCCGGCCACCGTCCCGAGAGCGTCTCGCAGCCGACCGCGGTTCCGAAGCTGTCCGGGCCGGCGTTCGCAGCACGGTTGGGAATGAGTGAGGTTCCGGGTTCACGTTCATCAAAGTCGAAATAGACCAGAAGGCCGTTCGTTGAACGGAAGGAATCCGAACTTTCCTTCCATGTCTTCCAACGGGTTTCGCCTTGGAGGACATCCACCTTGTGAAGGGCGAGGGGATCGGCGAACGAGTTCCTGTCGGCCTTGAGACGGGTGGCTTTTCCCTCGCGGATCACCAGTGCGGTTCCTTGTTGGATTTCGCGGGCGACCGATGCGGGCACATCTCCCTGGAGCTCCGCCCCGCCTTTGAACACGTGCACTTCGCAGCTGCCGGGCTTCTCCGCCTTCATGCCGAATTCGGTGCCGTGATCGATCACGCGGAGATTCCCGTTCAGCACGGTGAATCCCTCGGCGGGCGGTGGCACGCTTGCGGTCAGCCTGCCTTTGTCCAACCGGATGAGATCCGGCGAGATCAGTTCCAGGGAAGCCGGCCCCTCGATGATCAAGGTGGCTCCACTGTAGAAATCCAGCCTGAGTGTTCCGTGGTCGATGTGAAGCCAACCTTTGGAAAGAGGGCTTCCAGCGCTGAGGGGCCGGGTTCCATCGCTCCAATCCACGTCGATCGTCTGTCCGAGCATCGCGACATCCACATGCATCGGTTCTTTGGGCGATTCCCCGGCGATTGCAGGCTCGGGTGTCGATGGGTTCCGCGCGTTCGCGGAACGGTGGAACGCCAACCATGCGGCAAGCAGGCAGGCGGCGATGCAGGCAGCCACCCAGAGGATGAGTCGGAAGCGACGGCCCGAAGGACGTTGGCGCGGCGGGGTTTCAAATGGGATCTCAAGCGACGCCTGTCTCAACGCCCATTCGCGGTTCAATCCATGCCATTCGGATTGATCGAGAAAGATCTCACGCGCCCTCGATGAACCCAGCAGCATGGCTTCGAGTTCCCCTTTCTCCTCCGGCTTCAACTGCTGGTCGAAGTAGGCGTCGATGAGACGTTTCAATCTCGCTTCGTCAAACATCGGGGGTCAGTGGGCTTTGGCTGACATTTTCTGGATCACACATTCCCTCAGGAAAGCGCGGGCGCGGGAAAGGGTGACATTCACCGATGGAATGGTGCACCCCATGAGATTCGCGATTTCGGGTGGCAGGTGGTCGTTGCAATATCGGAATTCGATCGAGCGGCGGGCTTGTGGCGCGAGTTGCTTGAGGCAGTCGCCAAGGAGATGCAGGCGTTCGTCGGTTTGGGTGAAAAACTCCCGTTGCTCCGCTCCCAGCGCGTCCAGGACTTCGTCGGAAAGCGTTTCGAAGCGATTTCCCTTCGCCGACCGGATCGCTTCCAACGCCTTGAAACGGGCGATGGTTTTCACCCATGCAGGAAAGCTGGATCCAAGGGTGAAGCCGGAGGCTTTGCGGGTGACGACGAGGAACACCTCCTGCATCACATCATCGGTGAGCGAAAAATCAGGGATCATCGAAAGGATGTAGCTCCGGATCGCGGGCTGATGCTGGAGAAACAGCTTCTGCACGGTTTCCGTGTGGGCGGCTCCATGGGTCTCGGGATTTTCGGACATGCAGGGGTTCTCTGATTACGAATGATTCCGGGAAGGTCGAAACTTAGCATGAAAAATGAAATTTCCCCGGATACGACATGAATTTTTTCCCGTCATGCTAAGTGGGACGTCTCCGGAAGTCATTCAGGGTAACGCATGGCACCCATCCATGCGGTTGAAAGGAAAACCCCATGAAAAGAATCCCATCGTCGGCCCTGGCGTTTTATGCGCTGAACTGCATTCCGGTGTCCGCTGCGAATCTCATGCTCGATTTCGGGCCCAATGCCGTGGACGAGTCCTACTACACCCTCAGTCCGGGCCATCATACGAACGCGATTTCAACCGAAGAGACCGCCTGGAACATGATCAGTTCCGCAGGGACGACGTCGGTGCTGGGCTACAGCGATGGAACGGCGGCGTCGGGAGTGAGCCTCTCCGTCGGCCAGGAGAGCACGGCGGGAAACAACACCATCAATTTCTCGAGCACCGGGCTGAATGTGACTCTCGCCGGTACCGGAGGTGGCACCGCCAACCAACAGAGACTTTACACCACCAACTCGATCTACGGCAGCACCGCCCTCACGGATCCCGTCAGCACCAGCACGCCGGGCAGGGATGGCTTTCTCGGCGCCACCGGGTCGGCGATCGGCATCCGTCTCGATGGTCTGGCGGCAGGGACTTATCTGATCTATGTGATGGCGAGAAACACGAACTCGAACGTGGCGAGTTCGCCGATGAACATATACGCCGCTTCGGGAGCGAACTCCGGCACTTTCAATTTCAGCGGGCTCTCGGCATTCAGCCAGAGCAACATCGGCTATGCGACGGCGGCCTACACCAATCAATACACCCAGTTCGTGAACGGGGAAAATTACGTTGCGCTGAACGTCACCGTCGGCAGCGGCGATTCGCTTTTCCTTGCGGTCGATGGTTCACCCACCGGCGAAACCCGCGGGTTCCTGAACATGGTGCAGATCGTCGCCGTTCCGGAACCGGTGTCCGCGCTTCTGGGTGCGGTTGGATTTCTTTTCGGGCTCCGCCGCAAGCGGTGAATCCTCCCCGGGAACAGACGACTCATTCTCCCAACCGAATGTCATTGATCCGGAAAACAGCCATCATCTTCGGCCTGTCCATTGCCGTAATCCGTGCACAGCCGGAGCCCGACTACGCGGCGCGTGCGATGGAGGTCAC
This sequence comes from Luteolibacter sp., assembly GCA_035539355.1. Taxonomy (GTDB): domain Bacteria; phylum Verrucomicrobiota; class Verrucomicrobiia; order Verrucomicrobiales; family Akkermansiaceae; genus Luteolibacter. The sequence continues at coordinate 1,708 of DATLIO010000342.1, read as the reverse complement.
GGCTTACATCCAGGAACACTTCCATGACAAGAAGACCGGTTTGTATGCCGGCCGGATCGACAAGCGGGATCCTGATTTCGTCTGGGGAGGCGGAGTCATGTTTTCCGCCCTCGTGGGCGCGGCGAAACATGACAGGAAGTGGGAGGGCGCCATGCGCAGGTATTTCGACGCACTGGACGGCTATTGGGACGACAAGGTGAAGATCCCCGGATACGAACCCGCACCGACGTCCGGCGGCGGGAGCGACAAGTATTACGATGACAACGCGTGGATGGTCATCACTTTCGCCGATGCCTATGAACTCACCCGGGACCGGCGCTATCTGAAGAGAAGTTCCGAGACGCTCGAGTTTGTTCTGAGTGGTTGGGATGATCAGGCCGGTGGGGGGATCTGGTGGCACGAAAAGCACAAGGACGGCAGCAAGAACACCTGTGTCAACGCACCCGCCGCTTTCGGCTGTCTCATCGTCGCACGGAATGATGCCAAGCTGGCGCCGCGGTTGATCGGTCAGGCAAAACGGATCGTGGAATGGACCAACTCACGTCTCCAGGCGAAGAACGGTCTTTTCGCGGATGCGATCAAAGTGGATGGCGGGAAGATCAATCCGGATCAGCTCACCTACAACGCCGGGCTCATGCTGCGGGCGAATCTCGCGCTTTACCATCAGACGAAGGACGTGGCTTTCCTCGATGAAGCCAAGCGGATCGGCAAAGCGGCCGCTTCGCTGTTGGATCAAAAGACCGGCGCGTACCGCGATCCGGTGAAATGGTCGCATCTCATGACCGAAGCGGATCTCGAACTTTATGGAACGACCCACGAGGCTTATCTGCTGGAACGTTCGAAGAAGAACGCCGATGCGCACTTCAATCAATTCAAGGCGGCAACGCCGGAAGATCTGCTGACCCTTGCCTCGATCGCACGCGAACTTTGGCTGATGTCGGAGATCAGCCGGAAGCCCTGAACCACGCGGTGGGCGGGTTTACGCGTAGCTGCGGATCGATGCTTTGACGCTTTCGTAAACGAGCGGCTCCTTGTGGAGCGTCGGTGCCTTGCCGTCGCCGTTGTATTCCCAGGCGGAGACGTGGGAGAAGAGATCGTCGTGGCGTTTGGCTTCGCCGGCCTGGGTTTTGCCGGATTGGACTTCCGGGTCGGCGTCGGTGAACTGGTGCTCGGCGCGGAAGTGGCCGCCGCAGGATTCCTCGCGGTCGCGGGCGTCGTAGCACATCAGTTCGCCGAATTCGAGGAAGTCGGCGACGCGGCCGGCTTTTTCGAGTTCCATGTTGGCGATGTCGCCGGAGCCGGGGACGCGGACGTTCTGCCAGAACTCCTCGCGGATCTGCGGGATCTTCGCGATCGCATCGGTGAGGCCTTCGCGGGAACGGTCCATGCCGCACTGGTTCCACATGACGTGGCCGAGCTCCTTGTGGAAGGAATCGACGGTGCGCTTGCCGTTGACGTTGAGAAGCTTGTTGATCCGCTCCTTGGCCTCGGCTTCGGTCGCTTTGAACTCGGGCATCTCGGTGGAAATGCTGCCGGGTTTCTGGGTGGCGAGGTAGTTGGCGATCGTTGTCGGGATGACGAAGTAACCGTCGGCAAGGCCTTGCATGAGGGCGGAAGCACCGAGGCGGTTCGCGCCGTGGTCGGAGAAGTTCGCTTCGCCCAGCACGTGGAGGCCGGGAACGTTGCTCATCAAATTGTAATCAACCCA
>DATLIO010000341.1:0-6697 GCA_035539355.1 Luteolibacter sp. | reverse complement strand
CTCCCACGCTTTCTTGAACGGAGCTGGCGGAGGAAAGGCCGGCACGGCGCCAGGTTTCATTCCGCGCGCGAGGGCGATGCCCGCGTCGGTCATCTTCGTCCCCGCGGTGATCTCCAGATTGCTGTAGGAGGTCAGGCGTGTCTCATAACCGCCGCCGTCCGGTCGGAACGCCGCTTCGGTTGGCACGTAGCCGGTGCAGCCGTTCGCGAGTTCCACGGACCAGGTGAAGGGAAAGCCGCTCTCCTTCTTGATGCGCAGACCGTTTTCCACGAAGAACTCCGCCGGGTTGCTCACGAACACCGCGGGTCCCACCTGCAGCGCCTGGACCTCCACTTCCACCGTGGGGGAGTGTTTCACCGCCGCATCCAGCATCACGGTTTCCTTCGCGAAGGTCCGCTGGGCGGGGGTGGCTTCTTTCTCTTTCTTCAGGATCGCGACGGCTTCCGTCACTTTCTCCGGAGAGGGGATGCGTCGCCCGGATTGCCAGATCTTCCGATCCGCATCGAGCGGGATGTCGGTGCCCGTCGCCATGGATAGAACCACCTTCAACGCCTCGGCACCCACGCGGCCGCCGACGAAGCGGGACATGTCCTCACCGCTCCGCTGCTGCGTCTTGGAAAGGTTGTCCACCTGCGTGACGTCCCCGCTCGCGCCCTGCAGGAAAACCACCGGCGCCTTTGTCGCGAGACCGCCCTGGAGCACTTGTTCCAGATACTGGACCCAGTTCGCGGAGATGCCGCCCGGGTTCGTGGTGCAGTGGCAGGTGTAGTTCACCATCACCCCCAGCAGCCGGTTTTCCATGTCCCACGCCGCGACCACGCCGACCTCGGGATCGATGGGTCCGGCATAATCGACGATGTCGGGATTCCCGATGCCCGGGTGGCTCCAGCTCTGGCCGTTCTTCATCCGCAGCCGGCGGTTGAAAGCCACCTGGTCCTCATGGCCTCTGCCGAAACCCATTTTCGCCGGCACCTTCCCTTTGTCGGCGGCCACCACCGCCCCGACGATCGCGTCCTCCACCGTCTTCAGGTAAACCGGGTCCGCGGCGGAGGATTGGTTGTAGGCCAGATCCTTCACGAAATCGTCCGCATGATCGTATTCACCCGGCTGCACCATTCCCGTCGGTCCGGAGGAATGGGAGTGCGAAGCTCCGATCATGACATTTCCCGCAGGGATTCCGCAGGCCTGTTCGATCCCTTCACGGCACTTGCGTACGAGATCCCTGGAAACCATCAGGGCATCCACCCCCACGAAAGCCACGCGCTTCAAGCCGTCGTCGAACACGGAGACACGCACTTTGCAGGGATCGTGCAATTCCTTGTGGAAGGATTTCCCATAGCCACCCGGCTGTTCCATTCCCGGAGCGGGAGTGATGTCGCGTTCCGCAAATCCCGCCCTCACCGGTTGCCGTGCGGGAGCCGGAGAATCCTGCGCGGGCAGCAGGGCCGAGAAGACGGCAACCATCAACAAGGCCGGCGCTCCCAAGGCTGCTCTTCTTCCAGGGTTTGACGGAGTGATCATCGTCCGACGATACGATGACGGATCTTCGTTACTTGAGTTCTTTTCCTTCAAAAACCCCTGCTTTCCCTCCCGGCAGGTGGAAGAGACTTTTATCGAATCCTAGAAATTGAAATTCAACGTCCCGGATTTGGCTTTGAGAATCACATGTTCATAGGCTGCCCAACTGGTTAGCGGCTGTTCCTGTTTCTCCCCTCGTGCGATCTGTTCGATCAGAGGTCGCACACCGGTCGCTTCATAAACGGACGAACTCGCCTTAGAGCGTTTCGGCGCATTTGCCACGATCGTAGCCGTAGCTGGAACTTCCAGAATCATGCGTTCCTCGGCTTGGATCTCTTTCAGTCTAACAGCACCTGGCAGACCGGGTTCGCGGTCCCAAACTTCCACCTTCGTCCTGGCGAGATCCTCCGCAGTGAGCCCATCGATGTTGACCTCAAGTTGGCAGGCCAGCGGTGATCTGCTTTTCCAAGCTTCGCTCTCAACATAAAACGCGGACGTCATCGCCCATCCTTTCTTCGATCGCAGGCGAACCGCCATCCAATCCGCCTCGCGTGAAGGAGTCCATTCGAAGACATGCTCGTGAGCTTCCGTTCCGGAAACAGAGTGCGAAGCGATTGCTTTGCCATGGGACCAAAGCTCCATCGTTTCCAGGGGATCGTCCAGATCACCTCTCGCCCATCCCCTCACGCGGACATTGAATGCTTTCCGCTTGGGTAGGACCGATCCTGGCGGGAGCCCATCCACATCCGAAAGCAACACCGGACCGGTGGTGACAACGGTGTTTCCGTTTCTGACGGCCCGTGAAAGGGCTTCAACGGACAGCCCGTCAGGACAGTAGGCATACATCCGGGTCGTGCCTGGCAGCGGACCGATCGGCCGGTCCAGACAGAAATCCGCTCCCGCGGTGGCCGCTACCCGATACCCGTGATCAAGAAGCATCGACCACACTCCGAGTTCCTTCGGTCCGTCATTGATGTTGAAACCATCGAGAGCGCTTGCAACGCACAGATCGAACGGAAGGCTGCTATACATGTTGCTGTTGAATCGGTCGCCCTTCATCCACCACCGGAGAGGATGGTTCACAAACGTCGCCCCCCCGTGCGCGCGGATAGCGGACAGAACCTCGAAATTCTCAAGTGGCCGCTTCGCCCCGCTCCATGCCCATTTCAAACCCGCCGAGTCCGGACCCTGCAGGCCGACGAAGCATCCGTGGCCGTATCGTGTCTTCGGGTTTTCGTCGGTCCACATGAATAGGAGCCGGTTCGATCCCAGATCTTTGGTGTCCTGTCCGAGATCCTTCCACGTCTTTGGATTCGGTGCGCCCCAATTTCCCGCTCCGACCCAGTCAAGTCCGAGAGCGGTGGAAATCGTCGCTGCGGTTCGGGCATCAACATCGGTGTATATCCTCTCCCCATGGTACACGTCACCGTCGGAATCCCCGCCGTACCAACCTTCGGTCTTCGGATCAACCCGCCGGACGAGATTGATTGGTTCCAGCGTCCGCGTCGCACCGCTTTTGATTTGAACCTCTGTTTTGTAGGTGGCGAATTGGGGGCCCTTGCTGATCTCCAGCGACCACGATCCAGGTAACAATTCGATCTCATGGGGTGGAGTGATGAACATGCCCGGCACGCTCGTTTGATATCGTCCTGGCACCATTTTCCCGTCCTTGGCAATGCGGGCGACAGCGGGGGAGGGAATTCCGTCCGCCACGATGTCATTGATCACAATCCTTCCGGCAAGCGGATCCTCGATATCAACACCCGCCGATTTTCCCATCACTGTCGCCGTGATGGTGGCTCGCCCGACATCCTCATTGGAATAATGCAGTTCGAGTCTTCCTTTGCCCCGCTCGAACAACACGGTCGGCTTGAGACTCCCTTTGGTGGACGTTATGGAAAGAGCGGTGCCATCAGGCCAAGGCCCGCGGAAAGCAACCGTTGCGGAGCGCTTTCCGTCGATCGAGGACAGCGGCGAAACGACTTCGCCTTCGAGTGAGCCGGAGTTGCTGTTGGAGAGTCGCATCACCTTCGGGTTCCGGATCACCGATCGATTTTTCACCTGTGCCCAAAACTTGTTCTGGGCGAAAATGACGGCCTTCACCCCGGTCGCGCCGGCGGGCGCCTGACCTGTCACTCCGACCAATGTGGCCTGAATGCCGCCCCCGAGTTCAGGTGCGAAAACTTCGGCGATCTTCTTGTCTCCATTGGAGAATTCCAGACCCAGCCAGACTCGGTAATAAGACTTGGCGAACGCGGGAACGTCCGTGGAAATTTCCGCCGCGAACGTGATAAGTTCACCGCTTCGGACGGATAGTTCGGGAGATCTGACCTGACCGATGACGTAATTTTTCATTACTTCCAGTTCCGATGGGGACTGGTCGGTAACGATCCTCGCATCGCTCGATCCCCATTGATCCAAAACCGGGATGGCAATCGACGAAGGAGGCTCCGCCCGGCCGGGCTGTGCCAAACTTACCAATGCCACGGCCAGTATCAGCAACTTGCAACAATATCTCAAAAGGCGTTTCATACCTGATCAACGGAATGTCCATTTGACCTCTATCACGGATTCAGCCGAGGTGCCGGAGCCATCTCATCCGGACGCAACGTCGGTTGACGTAGTGTCCGGATCTCCGCCGAGCCGGCGCGAGTTCCTTCGCCCCGGACGATTGAGTTTGCTATTCTGGTCCGGCCTGTTGCCACAGGCGCACGCAGAGCTGCATCACCTGCTGTCCCTTGCACGTCTTTCCGGCCCTGGCGTTGCCGCGCCAATATTGCTTCGCGTCAGGCAGCGTGCCATCGGCCGCCAGCGTGTCCAACGCCGCGTCCACATCCGCCGCCGGTTTTTCCAGGGAAGCGACACCGATGATCAAAGCTCCCACTTTCTCCCCATCCACCGTCTGTCCGCTTTTCAGTCCGTCGAGCCATGCCGTGTCTCCTTTTGCCGCGCCGGATTTCTTCAGCCATGCCACCGCCGCTTTGAACCGATCCTGTTCCGTGGCGTTCGCCGGCAGCTTTTCGGCTTTCGTGACGGGTTCTTCATCCGTGGATGCCAGTTTGATTCCGGCGACCAGTTCGTTGGTGCCAACCCGCGAGCGGATTTTCCCCACTTCCACCGATTGCACGCTCCGGCTGCCATCGATCGCCTGCGCCGCGGCATAGGCCGATGCCTGGCCGAGCATCATGAAAACCGGCTCCATCCGGATCGATCCGTAGGCCGCGTGGGTTGCGGAAAGGCAGACCGGCACGAGCAGATTGGCGCATTCCTTTTCCTTCGGAACGATCGCCCGGTAGCTCACCGGATACGGCCGCACGCGGGAAAGGAATCCGCCTTCACCCCGCAGCTGGCCTTCCTCATTCACAAACCGCGAAGTCGAGTGCGAGTCCATCCCGAAAGAGGCCAGCACGACGCCGTCCTCCACCAACTTCGTGCGTCGGCAGTCATGTTCGGTCACGATGTAGTCGCTTTTCATCCGACGGGCTTCGCGCACGTAAAGTTGGAACGGCCAGTTGCCCGTTTCCTTGAACTCATCCTTGGGAAGACCCCAGCGCAACGTCTCCTTGCGGATCGGCTCCGGCACCCGCGGATCGTTTCCAAGGAACCACATGAAACCGCGGACGTAGTCGGCGTGTTCTTTCCAAAGTTCGTCCCGACGTTGGTAGCTCGCCTCCGCCCATTCCGCGCTGCGGCCCACGAAGTCGGTGGAGAATAGCCCGTGGTTGTTCGAGTCCGTCTTCCGGTTCGGCATCGGCGTCAGCTTGTAGTAAAGCTTTCCGGGCATTGCGCCCGGATTGACTTGCACCCAGCGCAGATGCGGCTCGAAAACGAGCGGGTCATAGTTGTCCGGCTTGGTGATCGGCGCGCGGTTTTCCGGAGCATCCGTCAGGCAAAGACGGAACGTGTAGGCCTGCACCCGCTTGTCCGCGGTGCCATCCGGTGGCAGCGGTTGGGATTCGATGTTCGGCAGGATGCCGCTCTTCGGGTCTCCGGGCACCTTGTAGGGATCCATCCGCTTGTCGACGTAGTCACGGACCCGCCGGATGCCGTTCATGGTTTCGCCATGCTCGCTGTTCGCCTCGCGTCCGATGAAATGGGAAACCCCCGCACCTGCCATCAGGTCCCCCTCATAGCTGGCATCGATGAACATTTTCCCTCCGAGCACCTTGCCGCTCTCCATCGTCACGGAGGAAATCCGGTTGCCTTCCTTCTTCACCCCGCCTTCCGAGCGCAGGAGCCGTTCGCTGGTGAAAACCTTCACGCCCGCTTCCTGGAGCATGCCGTTCAGGATCTTGTCGGCGACCTTCGGTTCGAAAAACCACTGCACCTCCAGATTCTCGCTGATCGCGTCGTGATGCTTCGGCTTGTACTGCTCCCGTGTCTCTTGAGTCCAGTTCGCCGGATCGTTGTAGTGTTTCCACATCCGGTGGTAGAACTCTTTCGCCAGCCCCACGACCGTCGTCTTCGAACCGATGTCGGTCGCGCCCAATCCGCCGGCGGTCATCCCGCCGATGAACTTCTGCGGTTCGATCAACGCCACGCTCTTGCCCAGCCGGCCTGCTTCGACCGCCGCCACCACGCCGCCGCCGGTCGCTCCATACACCACGATGTCGAAGGACTCCTCCGCCGCACCGCACAGGTGGGTCAGCGAGAAAACGGTCAGCAAGGACGGAACGAAGAGGGTTTTTCGGATCAAAGTCATGGCAGGCGTATCAGATGGGCCCTCTGATACGCGCCAAACCCTCCCGAATTTCCTGTAAAATCCGCCCCGGTTCAGGAATGGGCGATCCGTTCGCGGATCGCTTCGAGGAGCTCGAACGCCGCATCCTCGATCGTCGTCCTTTCGGTATCGAGGACCAGATCGGGGTTCATGGGTGGTTCGAACGAGCCATCCTTGCCCGTGAAATGCTGGATCTCGCCGCGGGCGGCCTTCGCGTAGAGGCCTTTGACGTCCCGCTTTTCACAGGCTTCGTAGCTCGCCTTGATGTAGACTTCGAAAAGATCGTCACCGAGCAAGCCGCGGGCGAGGTCGCGGAGTTCGCCGCGCGGAGTGATGGCGGAGACGAAAGTGATGATGCCCTGGGACGCGAAGATTTTCGCGGTCTCCGCGATACGTCGGATGTTTTCCAGCCGGTCGACGTCGCTGAATCCGAGATTCGCGTTGAGACCGGTGCGCAGG
>DATLIO010000340.1:0-2726 GCA_035539355.1 Luteolibacter sp. | reverse complement strand
GGTGGGGGCGGTGATTTCCTTTGCAAGCGCGTCGGTGCCTCCGGCCTCGCAGAAAGACCAGGTGCCGGACTATCTGCGGCGGGCGTGAGATTCCGAATCCGTGGGTTGCGGAAAGCCGAATGGCCTACTAGGATTCGAACTCAGAAGGTAATGACACGGTTGATCCTCCGTATCCTGCTCTTGTCGCTGGCCGTTGCTCCGATCGCCGGAGCGGAGCGGCTTTATTTCAACGACAAGAAGGCGCCCGAAAGCCGGGAAGATCTGCTGGCGATCCAGAAGGCACTGACCCGCTCGCTGGCGAAAGCGCGTGAGGCGACCGTGTGCATCGATATCGGCGATGGCAGCGGCAGCGGGGTGATCGTTTCCCCCGAGGGCCTGATCCTGACCGCCGCGCACGTCAGCACCGGCGTGGGCCGCGATGTGACGGTCATCATGGAGGATGGCCGGAAGTTGAAAGGCGAGACGCTGGGGCTGGTCGCGGATGTGGACGCGGCGATGATCAAGATCACGGAGAAGGGGACCTACCCTTTCGCGGAGATCGACAAGGATGCCGCGACGAATCTCGGCGACTGGGTTTTCTCGCTCGGGCACTCCGGCGGTTTCGACAAGGAACGAGGATCCGTGGTCCGTCTCGGAAGATTGGTGCGCATCGCGAATTCGACGATCCAGACGGACTGCTCGCTGATCGGCGGAGACTCCGGTGGTCCGCTTTTCGATCTGAACGGCAAGGTGATCGGCATCCACTCGCGGGTGGGTGAACGCATCCAGGTGAACATGCACGTGCCGACGAAGGAGTTCATCTCGAACTGGGATGGCATGATGAAATCCGAATTCATCGGCGAAGGGCCGTTCGCGCAGAAGCCGGAAAAGGGCAGCGGTTTCCTCGGCCTGGCCACCGATCCCAAAACCGGCGGCGGATTGAAAGTCACGAAAGTCGGACGTGAAACCCCGGCCGAGAAAGCGGGGTTCAAGGAGGGCGATGTCCTGATGAAGTTCAACGGAACCGATCTGACTGCGCGCGAACAATTCCAGGATCTGATCAAGGAGATGGCGGCGTATGACAAGGTGGAGATCGAGATCCTGCGCGATGGAAAACCGCAAACCTTCAAACTGAAACTCGGTGAACGCCATTAAATCGCTTTCATGGATCGCCCCGCTGGCTTTCGCGGCGGTGACATCAGGAGCCCAGACCCTGGAGTCGACCTATCGGGTGACGGGGGCTGCGGTCGTCGCCGCATTTGAACCGCAGCGGGCCGTCCTACAGACTTCGAGCGCGGTGATGCTGAACGGTCGTAAGGAAGTCGCGTATGGTGTGGTCGTTTCGACGGAAGGCCACGTGTTGACGAAAGCGAGCGAGATCGCCGGCGTTGCGAATCTTTCCGTGCGGATCGACCAGCAGACCTACGCGGACGCGAAGGTGATCAACGTGGATGACACGTGGGATGTCGCGTTGGTGAAAGTCGAAGCCTCCGGGCTGATCCCGGTGAACTATGCTTCGACCAGCAACATTCCACAGGGGTCGTGGGTGGTGACCAACGGTGCGACGAGCCTCAAGGCAAGAAGGGCGCTCGTCGGGATCGTCAGCGCGAAGATCCGTGCCATCGCTTCCGGAGGAGGGAATCCCGCGATCGATTTCAAGAAGGACTCGCTCGAGATCGAGGATCTTGCGGACGATGCCGGTGCGGGTGCGGCGGGGTTGAAAAAGGGGGATGTGATCGTCGCGGTGAACGGAAAGAGAGTTTCGGGTTTCGAGGAGTTTTCGGAGATACTCAAACAGCACAAACCGGGGACCACGGTTCAGTTCACCTACACGCGCAATGGCTCGGAAGCCACCGCCGACGTGAAACTCGAACCCGGACCGGTGACCCGCAACGACATGATGAGCGGCGCCTATTCCGAAAGGCGGAGTGGTTTCCCGCGTGTGATGCAGCACGACATCATCGGCGACAAGACGATCGTCGGCGGCCCACTCCTGGATCTCGATGGCAGGTGCGTGGGGATGAACATCGCCCGCGCCAACCGTGCCGAGAGCTTCGCCATCCCGGTGGAGGATGTGAAGGCTCTGGCGGAGCGGTTGATGAAGTGAGCGTCAGAGCTTGCCGAGGTACTTGGCGGGGTTCTTGTCGAATTTCTTCACGCAGGGCTTGCAGCAGAATTTCACTTCCTTCCCTTCGTGGACCTTGGTGATCGGAGTGCCCATCGATCCGAGTTTGTTGTCGGTGACGATGCAGGTGTTCTTCGGATACGATTTGGGTTTCGCCGCTTCGGCTCCGGAGATTCCGGCGAGAAACGCGGCTGCGATGAGTGTGATGGTCGTTTTCATGATGTTGTTTGTTTATGGTTCAGAAGCGGAATTGGAGGCCTCCGCCGAGGCCGTAGTCGGAATGATATTGGGCGATGACTGAGAATTGTTTGTTGAGCATCCAGGTGGCTCCGGTCGTCCATTCGAAGTCGCTATGGGTGTCGTATTGGACATCGGCGAAAACGTTCAGGCGGTCGGTGATCTGGAGTGATTTGCCGAGCCCGATCCTGAGGTCGCCTTCGCTGTCGATGGTGAGCCTGCTGTCGATGAGGTAGGGGAGGCGGTATTCGATGCCGGCGAAGGCGCGGTCTTCCTCGTCTTCGTGGTTGGTGAACGTCCAGCCGAGCACCGTGGAAAAGTTCGGGTTGAAATAGCGCCGCCAGCCGAGATCGATTTCGTATTCGGTTTCGTCACGGTAACCGAC
>DATLIO010000339.1:0-7629 GCA_035539355.1 Luteolibacter sp. | reverse complement strand
CGGCTCAGCGGGTGGCCACCACCCGGTAGAATCCCGATCCCGGCTGCGACACCTCCGGCGGGATCGTTTCCGTTTTCACCGATCCATCGCCGACGATTCCGGATTTCACCACCTCCCAATTGCCCACCGCCAGATCAGGGCTGTGCTGGACGGCGTAGGTCCGACCCTCGGATGTCGGAAAGCTGACGCTGATCCCTTCCGTGTCCTTCGCCAAGCCGCCCGCCGGCATTCCCACGGTCGCACGAAAAGCGCTGGCCCGGTCCGTGGGACTGGTGCCCGCGACATACTCGTCCCTGTTGCTCACGCCGTCGCCATCGCTGTCCTCGTCTGCATGCCCCGGATTGCCTCCCGAGGCCGCGAAATGTTCGTCCATCCAGTAATCCGGCACGCCATCACCATCCGTGTCCTTCGGTTGGAAATCGGAAAGCACCGCCTGATTTCCCGAATAATCGATCCGGAAGCTGGCGAACCCGTTCCTGCTGGAAACACGTCCGCCACCGCCGCCGGAAAACGATCCGCTCACACGACCGGTCGCCCCGATGAACCGGAACGAATCTCCACTGGAAATCCGGTCGATGGCACCACCGGGCAGATCGATCTCCAATCCGCCGGCGAGCGAGACATCGCCATCCACGAGCAGACGGTCGAACTGCTCCTCTTCCTTGCCGGCGATCTCGATCGTCAGCGTGCCTGAGCCTTCTTGGCGGTAATTCCCTTCGATGAGGATTTCCCCGGGGGAATTGCCCGGTGCGACGACCGAAGCGTTCGTGACGTCACCGATGATGGTGCCGATGCCGCTGAGTTTGCCACGCGAAGCCACATGCACCCCGTCCGCAGCGGTGACCGTGCCGGTGGTGAGCTTGAAATCCGTCATCCCGCTGACCGCAGCGCCGATCCGGAGGGAGCCGATTGCGACCGGTTGCAACGGGCCGAGAATCGGCACGCCGTCATCGGGAATGATATCCACGTGATTGTATTCCGCCGGAGTCAGGCTCGCGGTCCAACGGGCCGCATCATCCCAACCTCCGCCGAAGACATCCCGCCAGCGGATCCGTGGTGCGAAAAGCAGGATGCTGTGGCCGCTGTCGCCGGAGAATTTCGTCTGATACGCGACTTGCTGGAAGCTGTTGTAGGCCTTCGGGTCCACCCCGATTTCTGTAAGCGTCCTGCCGCCGACCTGGTCGCCCGCCTGGGCGACTTTGACCACGTCCCGGCCATCGGTCATGAAGATCCCCTGGTAAGTCGTTCCGCCATTGAGTTGGGCGGCGAAGAAAACCGTCCCGCTGTTGCTGATCCGGCTCATCGAGAATCCCGTGAACGTCGCGCCTCCCGGAGCGATGTCGCCCGTCTTCAGCAGCTTGCGCTGGCTGTTTCCATCGCCGATGAACAATGCGCTGCCACCCTGATAGTAGCCGACGAAAGAAACTTCACCCACCTCGTTGATGCCGATCGAGTTGTCGAAAGCGGTGAAAGCACCGAGCCCGCCCGGGGCCGATTGCCCGGAATACGCGACAGGCTTGAGACCTGAGGTGTCCCGTCCTTTGAAAATCCCGAATCCATCATGGTTGCCGGACGCGTTGTTCAGGTAACAGTAAAAGACCGCCTCGCCCGTTTCGTTCATGTCGCTGGCCTGGAGCCATCCGAAGGTCTTCGAAGTCTGCGGAGCGGACTCCAGGGAAGCGGCGATCTTGACGAGATTGCCCGTGATCGACCGGCGGTAGATCACCGAATCGTTCAGCACATTGCCGTTGTTGATTTCACCGCTGATCAACATCTGGCCGAAGCTCCGGATGCTGCCTGTCACCGATGTGAACGTGTTCGGCAAACCCGGGGCCGTCTGTCCGGTCCTGACGATTTCAACCACCGATCCGTCGGGATTCCCGATATAAGCCCCCCACACCCCCGTGTATCCGTTGATCCCGACCTGCCCTTGGTCGTTGATTCCGGACGCATAATTGCTGCTCAGCGTGTAGCCCTTGTCCGTCAGGGTTTTTCCAGCCACCGATACCACCCGCAGCGACGTCGATGACGTTCCTGCGACGATCGCATCCCTTACGATTCCATCGGTCCCCTTCAAGCCGACGAACTCGACCGCCTCCAGATGGCGGTTCGTCCGGGGCACATCGATGATCCAATCGATAGTTCCTTTGCCGGGAATCACCGTTCCGACTCTCATCACCTCTTTGACACCACTGATGCCGGCCGAAAAGGTGGCCATGACTTCTGCATTCTTCAGCCGGGACCGGAAGACCGCCCCACGGTTTGAAAGGGCGAAGGATCCCGGGAACTCGAGAACATCCGCACCGTCAGGCGTGGTCTGGTTCGGAGTCGCGATGATGAAGGTTTTGTCCGAAAACAACTGACCCGAACCAACGGATGCCAAGCCGAGGAAAATCGGCGCAACGAGAAGTGAAACTGAGGACTTTTGAATCGTCATGAGTGAACAAGGGATCGTCGTATTCTGATCACCCCGGAGCCTCATGTCAATTTTCCGGAACCTGCATTTATTCTGTAACTGGTTGCGCTCTCAATACATTCGGTTCATCCTCCTGCACCGGAATCGCCCTTGCGGGTGGAGCCGCAGGCATCTGGGGAACGGGCTTGGCCCGGGGGGCGGGTGGCGCTTCCTCGATCACCTGCACGGCACGCGGAGGAGTGCCTTTCACGAGCACGGCTTTGGGCGGATCCGCCTGAACCGGCATCGGAGCGGGAGTGGGTTTCGGAGCCGGACGTGGAGTCGGCGGAGGCATTTCCTCCTGCACCGGCGCGGCTTTCGGCGGAGCGATCTGCTCATCGGCCGGCGGTGTCTTCCGGATCTTGATTTCGACGCGGCGGTTCGGTGACTGCTGGTCCTTGTCACCGGTCGTGATGATCGGCTGATAACGGCCGTAACCGCGGGTGATGATCTTGTCGGGGTCGAAACGCATCGATTCGACGAGATAGCGCTTCACCGCCTCGGCCCGCTTGATGGAAAGCTCGAGGTTCGCGACATCGTTGCCGATCAGGTCGGTGTGACCCTCGATCCAGCAATACATGTTCGGATTTTTATCGAGGACCATGCCGAGCTTCGACAAACCGACTTTCGCGCTTTCACGAATATCGTATTTGTTGAACGCGAAAAGCAAATCGCTCGGGAGCATGGTCGTCTTCCCGAGCAGCTCGTTCGCCGGCAAACCGAGCAAATCCTCCAAGGATGCGAGACCGTTGAGCGAACCTTTCTCGGCTTTGCCGCCGGCACCCTGCTTGACCAGATCGTCGGTGAACTTGTCGAGGTTCAGCGGATCGGCCTTGGCCGCACCCGGATCGATGGTGACCTGGCCGATCGCCGCAGGCTTCATTTCATAGTCCTGCCGGCCGAATTCCGGAAGATCGAGTTTCGTGGAGTCCAGGCTCGCGGAAATGTCGATCGCTTCACTGCGTGGATCGCCCTCCTGGGCCGGATTTCCCGGAGCCAGTGCGATTTTCGTCTGATCGACGTCCGGCTTCATCTCGATCTCCTGATCCTTCAACAGAGGAAGCAGATCGACGTCCTCCAGAAGTTTGGCGGTATCCTGAGGAGGCACCTGAACCGCATCCTCGGGCGGAGGAGGCGGGACGAAATCCTGCGGGATCTGTTCAACCGGCTCACGGATCACCACCGTCTGGGTGGGAGCCGCCACGGGTTCCTGCATGCCGAGCACGAACTTCACCTGGTCCAGCGCGAAAAACACGATCACATGCAGGAGGATCGACACCAACATGGCCGCGGCGGCCCACCAACCCAGATGGTCGTGGTTGTCGGCGCGATAGGTCGGCTCGCTCCGTGCCTGTTGCCATGTATACTCGTGTGCCACGCCTGACTATACGCGCATCAAACGTGCTGGCAATCACGGGAAATTCGTGATAGCGGAGTTCCGAATCTCACCCTTTCCCATCATGGCCGCCAAGAAAGCCGCTAAAAAAGCAACCTCCACCGACAAGGCACCCGCCAAGAAAGCCGCGAAGAAGACCGCAGTGAAAAAAACGGCGCAGAAGGCCCCCAAGGTGGAGAAAAAGCCCGCGCCGTCGCTCGAGGCGGTCGCCCGCGGTGCCTACCTGAACTACCGCCGCCGGGTCGAAAACGGCCTTCCGGGCGATTCCCACGGCGACTGGCTGGAGGCGGAACGACAGCTTCGCGAAGAGGTTTGACGGTTTTTTAACCCAAATACGGCTTGGAGGACGCCGCGCCGCCCGCCACATTCCGCGCCGTGAACTCTTGCGCGTCTCTTGGCATCGGCCTGGCCGGATTTGGAACCGTCGGCTCCGGCGTTTGGAATACCCTCCACCGCAACGGCGAGCTGATTACCGGCCGCACCGGCGGCGGCGTCTCGCTCCACATCGCGAAAATCCTCGTCCGCGACCTCTCGAAAGCCCGCGCCACCGTTTCCGATGTCCCGGCTGACGTTTTCACGACCGATTGGAAAGCGCTCGTCGCCGATCCCGCCGTTGAGATCGTCGTCGAGCTGATCGGCGGCACCACCGACGCGTTCGAAATCGTCGCCGCGGCCCTCCGCGCGAAAAAGCCGGTCGTCACCGGCAACAAGGCGCTCCTCGCCGAACGCGGCGTCGAACTCTTCGCCCTTTCCCGGGAAAACGACACGCCGATCCATTTCGAAGCCGCTGTGGCCGGTGGCATCCCGATCATCCGCACCGTCCAGGACTCGTTCGTCGGCAACCGCATCCATTCGTTCTCCGGCATCATCAACGGCACGTCGAACTACATCCTCGGCCGCATGACCGACGCGGGCCTCGATTTCACCGCCGCCCTCGCCGAAGCCCAATCGCTCGGTTACGCCGAAGCCGATCCGGCGCTCGACGTGAACGGCTGGGACGCCGCCCACAAGGCGATCCTCCTCGCGACCCTCGCCTACGGTTTCCCGATCAATCCCGAGCACGTCCACGTTTCCGGCATCGAGCAGGTGAAACCCACCGACATCTCGTTCGCGAAGGATCTCGGCTACGTGGTGAAACTCCTCGCCGTCATCCGCGAACAAAGCGACGGCCAGGTGGAGCTGCGCGTCCAGCCATCCTTCATCGCGAAAACCAACATCCTCGCCAGCGTCCACGGCGTTTTCAACGCGGTGGCCGTCCACGGCGACGCCGCCGGCGAATCGCTCTTCTACGGCCGCGGCGCGGGTCAGGACCCGACCGCTTCGTCCGTCGTCGCCGACCTCGTCGAAGCCGCCCGTTCGCTCCGCCACACCAGCGGCCACCGCGGTTTCCTGCCATACCGTGAAACCGGGAAGCTCGTCCCTGTTTCCGAAACATCGACCGCCTACTACGTCCGCTTCGACGTGACCGACCGCCCGGGCGTCGTCGCTGAAATCGCCAAAGTCCTCGCCGACCACCGGATCGGCATTTCCGGCATCCACTCTCCCGTCGACGCGGCGAATCCGGACGCGGAATTCGTCGACATGGTTTTCCTGCTCCACACCTGCCCGTTCGGAAAACTTCAGACCGCGTTGAGCGAAATCGAGAAACTCGACTGTATCAACTCCGCGCCGGTCGTGTTCCGCATCGAGACTCTCGGTTGAACCACGGAACATCCCGTACTTCCGTCACATCCTTTCCAGAAATGATCCGTCCCCTTCCCTTCATCGCGCTCCTCGTCGCTTCCGCCAACGCCGCGGAAGTCGCCTACCCGGAAAACCTGCCGACCACCAAGGCGATCCATGAAAAGATCGCCAAGGAGAAGGACGGCGACACCACCGGCATGAAAGCCTACACGGAAAGGCCGGCCTCAGCGGAGATGCGACGTACGATCTCGTCCCGATCCCCGGCGGTGAATTCACCATCGGATCCCCCGCCGCCGAAGCCGGCCGCAAGGACGACGAAGGCCCGCAGAAGAAGCTCAAGGTCGAGCCGTTCTGGATCGGCAAACTGGAGATCACCTGGGACCTCTACCGCCCCTTCATGGAAAACGGCAAGAGCCGGAACAAGAACGGCTCGCTCAACCGTGACTCGAACATCATGACCCCCGAGCCATCGTCGGTCACCGGTTCGGAAACGCTCAACGATACGGTCACCCAGCCGACTCCGCCTTACATGCCCATGCATTTCGAAATGGGCGCGGGTTACTCGAAGGATTATCCGGCCGTCGGCATGACGCATCACGCCGCGAGCAAGTTCTGCGAATGGCTCAGCGAACAGACGGGACATTTCTACCGCCTGCCGACCGAAGCGGAATGGGAATACGCCTGCCGCGCCGGAACCACCACCGCCTACTCGTTCGGCGACGATGCATCGAAGCTCGAGGAATACGCCTGGTTCGCGAAGAACTCGGAATTCCAGTATCAGAAGGTCGGCACGAAGAAACCGAACCCATGGGGCCTTTTCGACATGCACGGCAACGTCGCCGAGCATGTCCTCGACCAATACCTTCCGGATGCCTACGCGAAGCTGAAAGACGGTGACGCCGCATCCTTCGTTCCCGCACCGAAGCGTTATCCGACCTCCGTCCGCGGCGGCAACTGGGACAATGACCCGGCTCTTCTCCGCAGCGCCGCACGCCTCGGCAGCGATCCGATGTGGAAGGTCATCGACCCGCAGATCCCGAAATCGATCTGGTATTTCACCAACGCCCCATGGCTCGGCTTCCGCATCGTCCGTCCGCTGAAGACCCCTTCGGTCGAGGAGATGCACGCCTACTGGAACCAAGGTCCGGGACCCACGGAGTGAGGCACCGGTTCAGGCTTCGTGAAATTTCCTGTCCAAAATCCCCGTTTCGAAGTCTGATTCCGTAAAGCGCCGCCTTTCATTTCCCTCCGATGAAACCGATTCTCCTTATTGCCGCCGCGATTCTTCCGACCCAGGCCGCGGTTCTCTATTCGGAAACCTTCACCCATGCCGGCGGCGGAGTGGAAGTCGCGACATCCACCGTCGGCTGGACAAGCTACTACACCGCCACCGCACAAGCGATCCCGAACCCCGCGAGCACCCCTCGGATGGCCATCGGCAACCAAGTGGGCGTCGATGCGAGTCCGGGCTACCTTTTCAGCCAGGGAAATGGAACGAGCCAGACCTACGTCGCCTTTGAAGCGACCTCGTTCAGCATCCTGCCGACGGACATCGCGAACATCACTTTCAGACAGGGCAACAGCGATGCCGCCCTCGCCAGCCGCCTCATCATCCAGCAGGGCGGAAACTGGTATGCCACATCCAGCACCTTCGGCACGGCGGCAATGGATCTTCCAACGTTCCAGACCAGCGGCGGGGAAAGCGAATCGTTCACCTTCTCCCTCACCGCGGCTTCCTGGCGGTCCCTCACCATCATTCCCGGAACCTCACTCGCGCTCGGCGCGGTCATCGGTTCGGATCTTTCGTCCAGCACACCCATCACCAGCATCGGCTTCCTGACCACCAGTCAGAACGCGGTGACACGGATCGACAACCTCGCCATCAACAGCATTCCCGAAGCCTCGTCGCTTCTGCTTTGTGGAATCGCCGCGTTCGGCATCACCGGCCGCCGCCGGAGAAACTGATTCCATTTTCCGGGAAATGAACCGCCGGCAATCCCTGCTGATTCTCTCCGGCCTTTTCTCGGCGCCGCTTTCCAGGGCCGCGGCACCAACTGCTGGAACCAGCGCAAAGCGTCCTCTCATGGGGACGCTT
>DATLIO010000338.1:0-5064 GCA_035539355.1 Luteolibacter sp. | reverse complement strand
AAGAACGACTATTCGCGGTCGTTGGAAAAGCTGCGCAAAGCGAGGCACAAGGTCGGAGCCGAAAGATTGTGGATCGCTCCTTCATGCTCGCTGATGCATTCGCCGGTCACGCTTGCCAGCGAGAAGGATCTCGATCCCGAGATCCGCAACTGGCTCGCCTTCGCTGATGAAAAGATGAGCGAAGTTTCCGCGATCCGCGATCTGCTGGATGACAAAGCGGAGGCTTCGGTCCTCGAAGCCAACCAAGCCGCCATCGCACAGCGGAAAACCAGCCCACGCATCCACAACCCACGCGTGAAGGCACGTGTCAGTTTCATCATCGCCGATGACAGCCGGCGCAAATCCGCTTTTCCGGAACGGAGGAAACTCCAGCGGGAGAAACTCAAACTCCCGTTGTTCCCGACAACGACGATCGGATCGTTCCCCCAGACCGCCGAAGTCCGTTCCGCCCGCGCACGCTGGAAGAGCGGCAGGATTTCCGACAAGGAATACGACGCATTCCTCAAGGAAGCCACCAAGGCCTGCGTCGAGTTCCAGGATCGCATCGGCATCGACATGCCCGTTCATGGTGAATTCGAGCGCAACGACATGGTCGAGTATTTCGGCGAGAAACTCGAAGGCTTCACCTTCACCGCGAACGGCTGGGTCCAGAGTTATGGAACGCGTTGCGTGAAACCACCGGTCATTTTCGGAGATGTCCGCCGCCCCGAACCGATGACGACGTATTGGTCGGGTTACGCGCAATCGCTCACCTCACGTCCGATGAAAGGAATGCTCACCGGCCCGGTGACGATCCTGCAGTGGTCGTTCGTCCGCGATGACCAACCGCGCGAAGCGACCACCAGGCAGATCGCGCTCGCGATCCGCGACGAGGTGGTGGATCTGGAAAAGATCGGGATCACCGCCATCCAGATCGACGAACCGGCGATCCGCGAAGGTCTTCCGCTGCGCAAAGCCGATTGGCCCGCCTATCTCGCATGGGCGGTGGATGCCTTCCGCCTCAGCGCCTGCGGTGTCCGCGATGAGACGCAGATCCACACGCACATGTGCTACTCCGAATTCAACGACATCATCCAGGCCATCGCGGATCTCGATGCCGACGTCATCACGATCGAGACGTCGCGTTCGAACATGGAATTGCTCGAGGCCTTCTCGGATTTCAACTACCCGAACGAGATCGGGCCCGGAGTTTATGACATCCACTCACCGCGCATCCCCACCGTTGCCGAAATGGAGCGGCTCCTTGAAAAAGCATCCGCCGTGCTTCCCGTGGAGAACCTGTGGGTCAACCCGGACTGCGGACTGAAAACCCGCGGCTGGCCGGAAACCGAAACCGCCTTGGTCAACATGGTGGCAGCCGCGGCGAATCTGCGCGCGGCCGCCGGAATCCACGCCTGAATGACGCGAAAGGGCGGACCATCCGGTCCGCCCTTTCTAACCATGAAAGTGAGGGGCACGGGCCCCGCACCTCACAGTTCCTTCAAAGTGATGTTCTTCCAGGCGACCTTGTAAGGCCCGGTGCCTTTCTTGATCGAGTGCACCTGCAGGCTGATGAAACCTTTCGGATGGGAGGCGAACACCTTCTCATCCGTGAGGTCCTCGACCGCTTCGCCGTTGATCCAGACCTGGATCCGCGGGCCCTTGGCGATGATCTTGAAATGGTTCCACTCGCCGTCCTTGAACTTCTTGTGGGGAACCAGCTTCTCCTTCGGAGTCATCCAGCCGCCGATCGCCTCGCCGTAGACGTAGCCGGCTTCGGCTCCCTTTTCACCGCTGGCCTCGATCTCCACCTGCGGTCCGTTCACGCGGCCGTCCGGCTTGCCGTCCTTCGTCTGCGAACGGAGCATGATTCCGGAGTTGAGGGCGTCGTCGACTTTCACGTCGAACTCGATCTCGAAGTCCCCATAGAGCTTTTCGGTGGAAAGGAACGAATTCGGGCTGCCCTCCGCCGTGGTGCCGACGATCGTGCCGTCGACGACTTCATATTTCGCGGTGCCGTTGTTCTGCTTCCAACCGGCGAGGGTTTTGCCGTCGAAAAGTGAAACGGCTTCCGCGGCGAAGATCTGGCCGGTGACGAGAAGACCCGCCGCAAAAAGGAATGATGGGATTTTCATGAGTGAGGGATCCTATACTCCGCGGAAGACTCGATGTTATCACAAATCCGCGCCGGGGTTTGACCTCGCCGGCCGGGGCCTCATAATATCCGTCCCCATGATCCGCGAAATCGTCCAATACGGCCATCCCGTCCTTCGCCAACGCTGCCGTCCAGTCGCCGTCGTCGACGAAGCGCTGGAGGAATTGGTCGATGACATGCTCGAAACCATGGTCGACGCCAACGGAGTCGGTCTCGCGGCTCCACAGATCGGCCTCGATATCCGCCTTGCGGTGATCGATATCTCCCACGATCCGGAAAGCATTTCCTACTTCAAAGTCGACGGCACCGACGCGGAGCTGGACGACTACATGCCGCTGGCGTTCATCAATCCGGAGCTCGAATACGGCCAGGAAAAGGAATTCGGTCCGGAAGGCTGTCTCAGCATCAAAGGCATCCGCGCCGAAGTGCAGCGCCCGGCCGACGTCAAGGCGACCCTCACCCTGCTCGATGGAAGGACCATTATCCTGGAGACCGACGGTCTTCTCGCCCGCGCGCTCCAACATGAGATCGATCACCTCAACGGGGTGCTTTTCACCGACCGCCTGCCTGCCGCGACGAAGGTCTCGATGAAGAACCGGCTGAAGCGGTTGCTCGACGAAAATACGGCGAGGTAGATTTTCAACCGGGAAGCTCGACTTTTTTAAAATTTCGGCGTTTCATACCGCCCGGAATTAGAATCACCGCTTACTCGTACCCCCATGAACAACACCCGAGGAATTTTCGAGAATCTCCCGAACAAGCCTTCCACGAGCCCGTTTTCCGTGGTTCAGGATCCCGCCGCCGCCCCTGCCAGCCCGTTCTCCGCGGCTCCGCAGACGCCCAGCCCGTTCACCCCGGCCGCGAAACAATCGTCGCCATTCGCCGTGGCCAACGACATCGCCGCACCGAAATCCGGCAAACTTCCCGACCGCCGCAAGAGCGATTCCCCGTTCCATGTTTCCGATGGCAATGAGGGCTTTGGCTTCGAGGCATCGCCCCCGCCCTTCGCAGCGGCTCCTTTCGAAGCGGCTCCTGCTTCTTCGCCTTTCACCGCAGCCCCTTCCGAAGCGGCGCCGTCACCTTTCTCGGCAGCCCCTGTCGCTGAAATTTCCGCTCCGACCTCTCCGTTTGCCATCGCCCCGGCAGAGCCCGTGGTCCGTGCCTCCTCACCGTTCTCGAACGAACCGGCTCCTTCGCCTTTCAGCACCGAGCCCGCCCCTGCGCCCGTCGCCGCCTGGACTCCTGCACCGGCTCCGGCCCCTGCACCGGCATTCGTGCCAATCAGCGCACCGGCTCCGGCCCCGGCTCCCGCACCTGCTTTCACGCCAAGCTCCTCCTTGGCCGATTCGCAATCCGACTCGTTCTCGATCCGCCAGCTCGAACTCCGCGCCATCTTCGGCGTGGATCGTGAAATGAGCCCGGATGAGATCATGCAACGGGCCCGCTCCCTTCCAGGCATCCGCCACATCGCCCGCGTCAACGCCCAGGACATCGCCGCGGTTGATGCCCTGAAACAAGTCGTTTCCAATCTCGGATTCGGTGCGGGCGGACTCAAACTTTATGCCGGTTCCGTGCCGATCGAATTCATCCGTGAATCCGGTGTCATGCTTGCCGTCCAGACCGATGGAGGCTTCGCCCCGGGTGTCCGTGAGACGCTCATGATCGTCGCTCGCGAGCTTTCCCGCGGCTGATCCGGAAACGATTCCGCCTGTCTTTCGAAAGCCGGCCTCACCCGCCGGCTTTCTTTTTTTCCCCCGTTGGCCAGACTTCCGTCGTGGCAGACATCTGGAAAGTCCGCGCCGATACCGGCGGCACCTTCACCGACGCATGGGCGCTCACTCCGGAAGGAGAGGAACGCCGCTGCAAGGTTCTTTCCGACGGGTCACTCGTCTTCAAAGTGACGCCGGCAGCGGATGACTGGTACGATCTCGGCCGATCCTTTGCATTCTCGGATGGCGCTGTCGTTGGATTGCCCTTGGAAACAGGTGGCACCATCACCGCATCCCGTGAGAACGGCCGCTTCCTCCGGCTCTCCATCGCATTGGAAGGCGACCGGCTCATCCTGCGCACCGGCGAGGAAGCGCCGATCCTCGCCGCCCGGTTGCTGACCTGCACTCCGTTTCCGCACAAACTCCCGGCGATGGATTTCCGCGTCGCCACCACCCGCGGCACCAACGCGCTGCTCGAACGCAAGGGAGCCCGCACCGCACTCTTCGTCACGAGGGGCTTCGGGGATCTCCCTGCCATCCGCGACCAACGCCGCGCCGCCCTCTTCTCCCTCTCCCAACCTGACGAAGAAACCCTCTGCGAGGAAATCGTGGAGATCGACGCCCGCCTCGATGCTACTGGCGACATCGTAGATCCGCCCGATGAAACAACCGTGAGGAGGGAAGCGCGGAGGTGCGTCGCCGCCGGCATCCACGTCGCCGCCGTCGCGGTCCTCCATTCCTGGCGGGATCCATCGCTCGAGCAACGCGTGGCCGCATGGCTGGTTGAAGAAGGTTTCCAACACGTCACCACTTCCTCCGGAGTTTCACCGGTCATCCGGTTCCTGCCCCGGTTGGAAACCGCCATCGCCGACGCATGGCTCGCGCCGGTCATGAAGAATTTCACCGGAAAGGTCACGGCGGCCATGGAATCCGGCGAGCCATGGATGATGACCAGCGCCGGCGGTCTCGTTCCCGCATCGCGCTATCAACCGAAGGACTCCCTGCTTTCAGGACCGGCGGGCGGGCTCGTGGGTTCGGCAGCCGTGGCGAAGGCCGCCGGATTTCCCAAAGTGCTCACCTTCGACATGGGCGGCACCAGCACGGACGTCGCACGCATCGACGGACCGCCCGCCTTTCGCTACGAACAGGAAATCGGTCCGGCGCGGGTTCTCGCCCCTGCTCTGAAGATCGAAACCGTGGCCGCCGGCGGAGGCTCGATCT
>DATLIO010000337.1:0-9351 GCA_035539355.1 Luteolibacter sp. | reverse complement strand
TGGATCGTCCCGATCGGCATGGCGATGTCATTCACTCAGTTCTTCGTCTCGCATTATCTCAACGCGCAGGTCACCGATTCCCGGCGCCGCGCGACGATCCTCAGTTTCCGTGGCCTCGCCTTCAATCTCGGCTACGGCGGCATCGGAATCCTGTTCGCGGCGCTGACCAGAGGCCTGGGGAAAGCATCACCCGGCTCATCTCCGGATCAGGTTCTCCAACAAGCCCTCGGCTGGCTGCCATGGTATTTCCTCGTCACGATGTTCCTGCTTTCCGTCGTCGCCGCCGTCCGGATGCGCCGCGCATAAAATCATCGGCAGCCGCCCTCCGATCGGTCACCATCCGCTCATGAAAGTCGCCATTGGTTCCGATCACGCGGGCTTCCGTTACAAACAGGAAATCATCTCGCACCTCCGCAACGCCGGGCACGACGTCACCGATTTCGGAACCGATTCGGACGCGTCGGTCGACTATCCGAAATTCATCCGTCCTGTCGCCGAAGCGGTCGCCGCCGGGACTTTCGAACGCGGCATCGTTCTGGGCGGTTCCGGAAATGGCGAAGCGATCGCCGCGAACCGGGTCAAGGGAGTGCGTTGCGGGCTTTGCTGGAACACCGAATCCGCCCGGCTCACCCGCCTGCACAACGATGCGAACGTCCTTTCCATCGGCGAGCGGATGATGGACCTGCCGACCGCGCTTGCGATCGTCGACATTTTCCTCACGACCGCTTTCGAAGGCGGACGCCACCTTTCCCGCATCCGCCAGCTCGATGAGTGATCTCCTTTCGGAAACGGAGCGCTACCTCCACGGGAAAATCCCGATCACCCGCGCGATGGGTGTGCGGCTCTCTTGTTTCGACGATGAGAAACTGGTCATCACCGCTCCGTTGGCGGCGAACCACAACCATCTCGGCACGGCCTTCGGTGGCAGCCTCGGAGCGATCGCCACGCTGGCCGGCTATGCCCTGCTCTGGCTCGAACTCGATGACCGCGACTCGCACATCGTGATCAAATCCAGCTCGATCCAATACCGTCATCCGGTCAACGGCGACATCCGCGCGGTTTGCAAAAGGTTGGACCCGACGCAGCTCGACGCATTCCGGAAGAAGTTCGCGAGAACCGGCAAAGCGGGCATCGAACTCACCGTCGCGATCGAGGAGAACAACAGGGTTTGCGTGGATTTCCAGGGTCTTTTCGTCGCGATCCGATGACGCCTTGATTCTTTCCGGGGACGTCCTCATTTTCCCGCCGTGATGCGTTTTTCGGTTCTCGGGAGTGGCAGCGGCGGCAACGCCACCGTGGTGGAGGCCGGAGGTCTGCGCCTGCTCATCGACGCCGGATTGAGCGCGAAGCAACTCGTCCTGCGCATGGTCCAGGTGGGCATCGATCCGTCTCAGATCGACGGCATCCTCCTCACCCACGAACACGGCGATCACGTCCGCGGCCTCAAGATCCTCCTGAAACAATTCGACATCCCTGTTTTCACCACCCAGGCCACCGCACGGGTCGTCCGGGAAGCCGGGATCAACGGTGGCACCTGGAAAACCTTCGAAGCCGGCCAGTCGTTCGAAATCGGCGGCGTGCTCATCGATTCGTTCGCGATCCAGCACGATGCGGTCGATCCGGTCGGTTTCGTCATCGGCCATGAAACCCGGCGTTTCGGCGTGGTGTCGGACGCCGGATTCGTCACGCGCAGCATGACCGAGCGTCTGCGCAACCTGAACGCCCTCTTCGTCGAGGCGAACTACGACGACGCGCTTCTCGAAGCGGACATGAAACGTCCCTGGTCCACCAAGCAGCGGATCAGCTCCCGGCACGGCCATCTTTCGAACAAGCAGGTGGCCGAATTGCTTTCGGAAATCGCGCACCCCTTGCTTTCCCGGGTCGTGCTCGGCCACCTCAGCTCGGATTGCAACCACCCCGACGTCGCCATCGGCCATCTGCGCGCCTGCCTTGACGGTCTGGGCCACGCTTCCGTGGAGCTTCATTGCGCCTGCCAGGAAACCCCGTCCGACTGGTTCGGCATTGCCTGAGTTTGCGGAAAACTTGCCGCTGCGGTGACTGACGTCTAGAGAGATAGGGATGCGCCGAATTTCACTCCCGCTCACGCTCGTCATGCTTGCCGGAGCGCTTGCGTGGCTGTTCGTCCGGCAGGATGCGTTTTCCCAACCACCAGCCGTCGCGGAAAAATCCCCTTACACCACCGCCGAACCTTCGAAGGACGGGATCGGCAAATTTTTCCATGGCAGGGAAATCGCCCAGGTCATGGGGCATCCCGGAATCGGCTGGCTCGAGCGCGACGAACGAGAACAGGAGGAGGCCCCCACCCGCGCGATCAAAGCCCTGGGGCTGGCGAAAAACGCGGTGATCGCCGACGTGGGCGCGGGCTCCGGTTACTATGCTTTCCGTATTTCCCCGGAAATCCCTGAAGGCAAGGTCGTAGCGGTCGACATCCAGCCGGAGATGCTGGCCTACCTCAAGGATCGCTCGAAGCAGCTCTCGATCACCAACGTCGAGCCCCATCTCGGGGCCATCGATGACCTGAAGCTGGCACCCGACTCGCTGGATGCGGTGCTCATGGTGGATGCCTACCATGAATTCTCCCACCCGGCCGAAATGCTCGCCTCCATCCACCGTTCGCTCAAAGCCGGCGGGAGGATCTACCTCCTGGAATTCCGCGCCGAAGATCCCCGCGTGCCGATCAAGCCGCTCCACAAGATGACCGAGGCCCAGGCGAAACTCGAATTGGAAGGCGCCGGATTCCGCTTCGTTTCGAACCGCCGCCACCTGCCGTGGCAGCACTTCATGGTGTTCGAAAAGCCCAAGGCTAATCCTTGATCACGGGGAAACCCGCCGCCGGACGCAGGATCGTGGGTGGCTCGATGCCGAACGACGATTCCTTCCCGCTCTGGTATTTGCCGTAGGCGATCGGAATCACCGTGAGCAGCAACACCTGCTCGTCGTCCCTGCGCGCCTTCGCCACATGGACGACCGCCGCGCAGTTCGGGCTTTTTTTCACCTCGAGGATATCCCCGGGTTTGAAAAATTTCGCCGCCGCCGGATCGGTCGTCGGGAAGACATACTCGATGGCCACCGGATAGGGGGCTTCCGGAGTGAACTCATCGGGCCTGATCAGGGCATGGGCCCGGATCACGACGCCCGGATCGAAGAAATCCGTATCATTCAGAGGACGGACCGTCTCGATCTGATAGCGTCCCTCGATGTAGGTCAGCAGCAACGGACGTTCGAAGTTCGTCACGTAATTCCGCATCAAAAGGGTGTTCACCCGCACGATCTTGTCGTCTCCGGTGCCGAAAAATTTCTGATAGAGGTCCTTCGGACCCATCGCCGTGCCATTCGGGACCTGCAGCGATGCTTCACCGAGGACCGTGTATCGCTTCAACTCGGGGAGCCGTCCGATCTTCCTGAGGAGCTCGTAGTTCCGGGGAATCTCCGGATTTCCGAAAATGTGCAGGCAGATGAACCAGCTCGCCACGGCGAAGCAAAGCGCCAGCGCATTGGCGAGCAACCACCAGAAATAAGCGGGTTTCCCGGGCGGCGGTTCGTCGAGGGTTCTTGGCACGGCGCGGGATGATCAGTTGGTGCCACACTCTTCGCCATCGGCCACCGGAGGGGACGTCTTGTCGCCTGCGATCTCGAACGAGGTCCCGCAGCCACAGGAGCGGGCGGCCTTCGGATTGTTCACCTTGAAGCCGGCGTCGCTCAGTTCATCGGAAAAATCGATCTCGCAGCCGTCGAGCCGCTCCACGCTGTCCGCGGCGACGATCACGCGGGCGCCTCCGGACTCGATCAGAAGGTCGTTTTCCTCAGGCTCGCCCACCTTCATTTCGTATTGCCAGCCAGCGCATCCGCCACGCCGGACCGCCAGCCTGAGGCCGGATTCCGGTGTTTTCGCTTTCCTTGCCAGCAGGGCTCCGAGCTCGGCGGCGGCTTTGTCCGTGAGGGTGATCATCTTCCTGCCGGAACATGCCGTGGTCCGGGAAAATTTGGAAATGAAAACCGCTGCGGGGAGCAGATGAAAAATCCCTCGCAATCTGGCCCATCGTCCGCTTCGATGATGGTCCAGACCGTTCTCCCGACATCCCCGAAATTATTCCCTTGACCCGCCTTCCTGCCGCCTTTTCATTCCGGCCCGCAATCGCCTGACCCGCTTTTGCCCTATAATGGATGAGGTGTATCCATATTTTTCCCAGTCCCAGCGCAATCCAGTCCATGTCGAAACCAAAATCTTCTCCTTCCAAGGCCAGCGATAAAACCAAGCCGAAAGCTGCGGCTGCCGAGAAGACCAAAGTGAAGAGCGCTGATTCCAAGGCTCCTGCGAAGAAGCCCGCCGCGAAGCCGGCTCCCGCGCCCGCTCCGGCCAAGAAGCCCGCGAAGCCGGTTCCCGAGGCGAAAGCTCCGGTCAAAAAGCCTGCCGCCCCCGCCCCGGCTCCCGCCACCAAAGGCAAGAAGGAGAAGGAAGTGGTCGTCGAAGTCGCTGAAGCCAAGCCTGCCGCCAAGTCCAAGGACAACAAGCGCCGGATCGACACCCCTGAAATCCAGGAAAAGATCCGCGAACTCATCAAACTCGCCAAGGAACAGGAATACCTCACCTACGATGACATCAACGAGGTGCTTCCGAACGACCTCGTCGATCCCGATGACGTCGAGGCCATCATGGAGCGTCTCCGCAACATGGAGTTCGACATCATCGACGCCTCCGAGGTCGACCGCTACAAGGACAAGAAGCGCGACGAAGGCGACGGCGACGACGAGGAAGGCAAGACCGACCAGAAACTCGACATCCTCGACGACCCGGTCCGGATGTATCTCAAGCAGATGGGCCAGGTGCCGCTCCTCACCCGCGAGCAGGAGGTCGAGATTTCCAAACGCATCGAGGACGCCGAAATCGAAGTGGCCCGCCACCTCCACCTTTTCGGTTTCACCGCCGAGTCCTACCTGGACCTGGCCGACAAGCTCAACAAAGGCAAGGAGCGCTTCGACCGTGTCATCCTCGACAAGAAGATCGAGTCCCGCGAGCGCTACATGAAGGGCCTGCCGAAGCTGTGCGAACACCTCAAGCAGCTCCATCTCGAGAATGACGACATTTTCCGCCAGCTCTCGGTCAAAGCCCCCCGCGGCAAGAAGAAGCTCGAGGAGGATTTCGCGAAAAACCTCCAGACCCTCAACCGCGTCTACACCCGCTTCTACTACAAACAGAAGGTCGTCGAAGACTTCTGCGAACAGGTGGACGACTACATGCAGCGCTTCTGGAAATACACCCGCAAGCTCGCGGCCGATCCCGAGGACAAGGAATTCCAAACCAAACTCCGCGAAATCCAGCAACGCTCATGGCACACGCCGGAGTCGTTCGAGGATGCCAACAAGCTCCTGAAGCATTGGCTCAAGGAAGCGTTGAAGGCGAAAACCGAGATGGTCGAAGCCAACCTCCGCCTCGTCATTTCGATCGCGAAGAAATACACCAACCGTGGCCTTTCCTTCCTCGACCTGATCCAGGAAGGCAACATGGGCCTCATGAAGGCGGTCGAGAAATTCGAATACCGCCGCGGTTACAAATTCTCCACGTATGCCACCTGGTGGATCCGCCAGGCGATCACCCGCTCGATCGCGGACCAGGCCCGGACCATCCGGATTCCGGTCCACATGATCGAGACGATCAACAAGCTGATGCGCGTGCAGAAGCAGCTCGTCCAGGAATACGGCCGCGAGCCTTCCCCGGAGGAAATCGCCGAGGAAATCCACCTTCCCGTCGAGCGGGTCCGCGCCGTTCTCAAGATGGCGCAGCAGCCGATTTCGCTGCAGGCGCCCGTCGGTGATTCGGACGACACCTCCTTCGGTGACTTCATCGAAGACAAGGCCGCCGACAACCCGATGGAGGAAGCCGGTTTCTCGATGCTCAAGGACAAGATCAAGGACGTCCTCGACACGCTCACCGAGCGCGAACGCGAAGTGCTCGAGCAGCGCTTCGGACTCAAGGACGGCTACAGCCGCACCCTCGAGGAAGTCGGCCGCCAGTTCCAGGTCACCCGCGAACGGATCCGTCAGATCGAAGCCAAGGCTCTCCGGAAAATGCGCCACCCCACCCGGATCCGCAAACTGGAAGGCTTCATCGAACTGCCGGGAGCCTGATAAGGAGTGCGGACGTCTCGTCCGCATTCTTCGTTTCATCTCATCGTCATGGAAATCCAGGAAGAGTTCACGAAGATCGAATCGATCTTCGTCCGCCACCGCAACGCCCTTTTGGTTCGAGGTCAGTTCACCCCGATCTACACGGATTACTATCTTCATCTGATGCAGCACGGCATCCGCCACGCCGCGGACCTCGACCAGATGCTGAAGGATTCCCTGGCGATGCTCGCCCTGCATCTCACGGCCCGCCCGTGGGCGGAAAACATCGCCTGGACCGTCAATCTCCGGGCTCCGCGCATCAATCTGTTCGTGACCGGCGGTTCGGTCACCGAATCCGTTGCCGGCCGGATCTTCACCGAAGATGTCCGCGAACCGGACCGCAATTTCTTCTACGCACAGACGACCACCGTCCAGGGAGCCGAACCCCGGCTCTCCACGCTCGAAGTCGACGGTCGTGATCCGATCCACTGGATTTCCCAATACTACGATCAATCCGAACAACGGCCTGCCCGCGCGTTCCGTCTCGATGATGAAAACTTTGTGCTCATCGCCGCACAGCCCGATTGCGACCTCGAGTGGCTAGCCGGTCTCGATGAAGACGCGGTGGCGGCAATCGAGCGGACCGAAGAAACCAACATCCTCGAAACCCGGCTCTTCCGTTTCCATTGCGGCTGCACCATCGATAAAATCCTTCCCATCCTCGGCAGCTGGCGTGAACGCCCGGATGATCTCTTCGAGGATTCGGACCACATCATCCTCCAATGCCCGCGTTGTGCGGCGAAATACACGGTCACCCGTGACATGATCTGACATGCCGCACGGCCTGTTCCATCATTCCGCTTTCGCCGATGCCGCGTCCCTGGCGCTTCTCAAGAACGGAAGCCGGATCTCGGTTTGCATTCCGACCCTCAACGAAGCGGCCACCATCGCCGAGATCGTCGCTACCATCCGTCGGAACCTGATGGTTGGGGTTGGTCTCGTGGATGAGCTTCTCATCATCGATTCCGGCTCGACCGATGGCACACGTGAACTCGCCGCCTCCGCGGGAGCCGTCGTCCACCTCTCCTGCGAAATCGTCCCTTCTTCCGGCACCCATTTGGGGAAAGGCGAGAATCTCTGGAAGGCCCTGCACGTCGCCACCGGCGACATCATCTGTTACATCGACGGGGACATCTCGAATTTCCACCCGCGTTTCGTCACGGGTTTGATCGGGCCGCTTCTCACCGATCCTTCATTCGATTACGTGAAGGCACACTACGAACGTCCGCTCGGACAAGGCTGCGATCTCCGCCGCAACGCGGGCGGCCGGGTTTCCGAAATCCTCATCCGCCCCCTTCTTTCCCTTTTCTATCCGGAGCTCACCGCTGTTTTCCAACCACTCTCCGGAGAATACGCGGCGCGCCGGGAACTGTTGGAATCGCTTTCATTTCCCACCGGCTACGGCATCGAGATCGCACATCTCATCGACATCGCGGCCGCTGGAAAACTGTCGCGCATCGCACAGACCGATCTCGATCAGCGCATTCACCGCAACCGCACCGACGAAGAGCTCGGCAAAATGTCATTCGGCATTCTGAAGACGATCATCTCCCGTCTTCAACGGGATGGCAGGATCTCTCCGGAGATATCCATTCCTGACCTCTACCGCACCTGGAATCATGAGGGCGGCTCTCCCGTCGAAATCACGACGCTCGTTTCGGAGCCCGAGCGTCCGCCGGTTGCTTCAGTCCGTTGATCAAACGCCGGATATGGGACCGTCGAGTTCCAGCTCCGCGACAACCTTGTCGCCGTCCTGGAAAATCCGGAACTCGTGCCGTCCGGGATAATGGAGTGACAACCGCTTCATGAGGTTGGCGATGCCCGTACCCCGTCTGCGTGTCTGCCAGTCCTTCAGCAACACCCCGGTGTTGCTCACACGGAGCTTCAGGATCGGCCCGTCGGATGCAACTTCCACCGACAATTTCCACGGTGGACTGCAGCTCATCACCCCATGCTTCACTGCGTTTTCGACCAATGGCTGGATGAGGAAACAAGGGATGCTGATATCCCCGCTCTCCGGTCCCACGCGGATCTCCGTGCTCAGCCGGTTGGTGAATCTCTTCTCCTCGATCGCCAGGTAATTCCTCACCGCCTCGATTTCCTCCGAAACCGTGACGACAAGGTCGTCCTGATGCTCCAGCGTATAGCGCAGGTATTTTCCGAGTTGTCGTGTCATCCCGGTCGCCGATTCAGGATCATCGGCAATCTCTTCGGCGATATTGTTGAGCGAGTTGAAAAGGAAATGGGGATTGAGTTGGATCCTGAGCATCGAAAGCTCAGCCCGCTGGGCTTCGTTGAGCAGGTCACGATGCCGTTTCTGCTCCCTTCGTGCCGCGATCTCGGTTTTCAGCCACAGGTAGCCAAGGCTCCACGAAGAAAAGACCATCCAGAAAAACGCGAATCTAACAGACGCTCCGCTCGCGCCCCGATTTGACAATGCGGAAAAAAGCGCTTCAGAGACCATGAATTCCACCATGGCGGCGAGGAAACTCCCCGTGGTCACGACCAGGATGGTCTTCCGGATCTCCGAACGCTTCAGTCCGATTTTCAGATAAAGCCATCTCAGTCCGGTCGAAAGGATGAAAGCCAATGGATCGAGACAGAGCGTCAGAATGACGGCCACCTTGTAATCCTGCCAGAAGGCGACGCGCATCAGGAACGCGTAGG
This sequence comes from Luteolibacter sp., assembly GCA_035539355.1. Taxonomy (GTDB): domain Bacteria; phylum Verrucomicrobiota; class Verrucomicrobiia; order Verrucomicrobiales; family Akkermansiaceae; genus Luteolibacter. The sequence goes on along the minus strand of DATLIO010000337.1, from coordinate 498 downwards.
GAACGAACACGGACCATCCGAGCAGCTGGCATTTCCAGAATGTTGGCAACTGTCTGAAAAATCCAACCGTTTCCGGTTCTGCTCCATCCCTCGGTAATCCCTGATCCACTGCGATTGTTGTTAGCGGAATCGGCATGGTGCTGACAAGCAGGCCGAACTCGCAAAATTCCGGCATCTGCTTCAAGCGGACCTCACGTCACGAGTTCGTCACAGAGCAGCTGTTGTCGCGCACCCCTCGTCGAAAAGATCGTCCGGCGTCGAATCATGCGTTTGCGCCCCCGCCACATCTTCAAAGCACTCTCCGCCGGTCTGACGTGGCTTGTATCAACGGCGTCGCTCTCCGCACAGGCTCCTGAGTCTCCGATATTCTACATCCGTGAGTATCGTGTGTCTGGGTTCACGAAGTTGAGTCCGTTGGAGGTTCAGGAGACGGTGTATCCGTTCCTTGGCCCGGCGCGTGGTGCGGAGGATGTGGAGCGGGCGCGGCTGGCGCTCGAG
>DATLIO010000336.1:0-3754 GCA_035539355.1 Luteolibacter sp. | reverse complement strand
GCGAAGCACGGTTCGAAAAGATCGTCAGCGGGATCGATCCCAGCTGAAACGGCGGTCCGTTCGACGACTTTCCGCCACCATGCCCGTTCGGCGTCTTCCCCGCTCCCGTTTTCCCCGAATTCCGGGTCGCCGAGAGAGTGGAACGTTTCCCGGAACCCGGACCGGATGACAGCCGGATCGGACGTCCAGTTTCTCATTGCGAAATGCCTCGCGTAGACCTGCTCCACCGGCTCGGAGGGCTCGATGAGGGTCCCCGCGGCGTCGAACAGCAGCAAATCCGGCCGTTTCCGTGACATGCCCGCAGACAAGGCGGGCCGAGTTTCGGCTTGCAACTCAAAATTTGCCGATTTAAGTAAGCGGCCACGCACAACTTCTGACGAAAGAAAGGAGTGGGTCTCGCACCCACTCTTTTGCGTCTCTACACATCACCGCGTCGATCCAGACCCAGCAGCCATGACCAACGACATCGTCGCCCTCATCGAATACTACGAAAAGGAAAAAGGCATCGACCGAGCCAAGGTCGTCGCCGCGCTCGAGTTCGCTTTTATTTCCGCCTACCGGAAAATGGTCCCCGGCGCCGAAGCCATTGAGACTCTGCGCGCGGACGTGAACACCAAGAAGGGTGAGACCATCATCTTCGCTTCGCTCAATGTCGTCGCCGATGGCGAAGTCACCGACAAGTTCAACGAAGTGCCGCTCGCCGTCGCCCAGAAACGCAACCCGGGCGCCCAGGTCGGTGATGCGATCGAATTCAACGTCACCCCGAAGGACTTCGGCCGGATCGCCGTCCAGACCGCGAAGCAGACGATGATGCAGCGTCTCCGCCAGGCGGAGAAGGAAATGATTTACGAAGAGTTCAAGGACCGCGCCGGTGATATCGTCTCCGGCACCGTCCGCCGCTTCGAGCGCAACGACGTCATGATCGACCTCGGCAAGTTCGAGGGCATCATGCCGAACCGCGAACGCGTCCAGGGCGAAGACTACAACATCGGCGACCGCATCCGTGCCTACGTCCTCGCCGTTGAAAACGAAGGCCGCGGACCGGAAATCATCCTGTCCCGCAGCCACCCGAATTTCGTCCGCCGCCTTTTCGAAGCGGAAGTGAATGAAATCTCCGACCGCACGGTCGAGATCCGCGGCATCGCCCGCGAAGCCGGATTCCGCACGAAAGTCGCCGTCTGGAGCAACGACCCGAAAGTCGATCCTGTCGGCGCTTGCGTCGGCATGCGCGGCGCCCGCGTCAAAAACCTCGTCCGCGAGCTCAACAACGAGAAGGTGGACATCATCCGCTGGAGCGAGGATCCGAAGGAATTCGTCCGCGAGGCGCTGAAGCCCGCCGAACTCCGCTCGATCACCGTCGATACGGACAACAAGATCGTCCACGTGACCGTCGATGAGGCGGACCTCAGCAAGGCGATCGGCCGCAAGGGCCAGAACGCCCGCCTTTCCTCCCGCCTCATGGGCTGGGACGTCCAGGTCCGCCGCGACGAATCGAAAGAGGAACAATTTAAGGAAAAAATCGGTGGCGCCGCCCACACTCTTGGTGAACAACTCGGCATTACCGATGAACTCGCGGAGAAACTCACCCTCGCTGGTGGCTTCAATCCGGAGATGATCCTCGACATGCCTGCCGATTACATCGCCGCCGCCCTCGAGATTTCCGAGGACGAAGCTGATGCAATCCTTGTGCGCGCCCGTGCTCTCGTTGACGGCGCGACCACAAACCAATAAGCTCTTCCCAGCTGACTCCCGACTCCACCACTGCCCAGAAACTGCCGGATGCCCCAAAATAGCGATAGCTCTCCTGAGAAACCCAAGGTCCTCGACTTGCTCGACGGTACCAAGAAACCCTCGCGCCGCGAACGCCAGCGGAAGGAAGCAGAGCCGGCACCACCTCAAGTCAGCAAGATCGACGCCGCGAAGAAAAACGCGCTCGATCTCTTTGCCGACGAGAAGAAGCCGAAGGTCCGCAAGACCGCCGCTTCCGGAAAGGCCGTGCTGCCAACCATTTCCAAGATCCTGGAGGAAGAAGCGCCAGCCGCCGCACCGGCTCCGGTGACCCCAGCTCCCGCACCACAAGCGGAAGCTCCGGCCCCGGCACCTGCAGCAGCCAGCGAGGAATCCGTCTCCGACGATCCGAAACTCATCGTCATCAAACCACCGATCATGGTGAACGAACTGGCCGCCCGCCTCGGACTGAAGCCGTTCAACATCATGGCGGATCTGATCAAGCTCGGCGTGTTCATCGCACCGACCCAGCCGCTTGAGCCGGAAATCGCGGCCAAGGTCTGTGAGATCCACGGTTTCCACTTCGAGCGCGAAAAACGCGACAAGGACAAGGGTTTCCACAAGGTGGAGGAAGTGATCAAAGAGCCGGAGGCACCTGCCGCCGAGCCTGAGGAACTTCTCAAGACCCGCCCGCCGATCATTACGATCATGGGTCACGTGGACCACGGCAAAACCTCGCTGCTGGACTACCTGCGCAAGACCCGCATCGTCGCGGGCGAAGCCGGTGGCATCACCCAGCACATCGGTGCTTACCAGGTGGACCACCACGGCCAGCTCCTCACTTTCCTCGACACTCCCGGCCACGCCATCTTCTCGGACATGCGTGCCCGTGGTGCGGACATCACGGACATCATCGTCATCGTAGTGGCAGCGAACGATGGCATCATGCCGCAGACACTTGAGGCGATCAAACACGCCAAGAAGTCCGGCAAGACGATCATCGTCGCCATCAACAAGATCGACCTTCCTTCCGCGAACATCGAACGGGTGAAAACCCAGCTCGCTGAGAACGGCCTCCAGACAACCGATTACGGTGGCGACACCGAATTCGCCGAAATCTCCGCTCTGACCGGCCAAGGCATGGACGACCTGCTCGATCTGATGATCCTGCAAGCCGAAGTGCTTGAACTGAAGGCGAACCCGAAGGCAACGGCCCGCGCCGGCGTCATCGAGGCCCGCGTTGTTCCTGGCCGTGGCACCACCGCCACCGTCATCGTCGAGTCCGGCACGCTCAAGGTCGGCACACCATTCATCTGTGGACCTTACTCCGGCAAGATCCGCTCGCTCATCAATGACCGCGGCGAGAACATCAAGACCGCCCTTCCCGGCACCCCGGTGGAAGTCATCGGTTTCGAAGAACTGCCAAACGTTGGCGATCACATCACCGAGATGAAGAACGAGCGCGAGGCCAAATCCCTCGCCGCCGAGCGTCAGGAAGAGCAGCGCCTCCTCCGCCTCAAGCCCCAGCACCGCAACCGCATGGAGGATCTCTACTCCATGGTCCGCGACGGTGGCGGCAAGGCCCAGCTCAAGATCATCCTCAAGTGCGACGTGCAGGGTTCCGTGGAGGCCATCAAGAAGGCCGTCCTCGCGATCGAATCCCAGAAGGTCGAGTCCACCTTCATCACCGCAGCCGCAGGCCCGGTGACCGAATCGGACATCGCCTACGCCGCCTCCACCGACGCCGTCGTCCTCGGATTCAACGTCAAGGTTGAGGCAAAGGCCGTCAAAGCCGCCAAGGCCGCTGGCGTGGAAGTGAAACTCTACTCGGTCGTTTACGAACTCATCGATCAGGTCCGCGAGGCCATGCTCGGTCTTCTCGAGCCGCTCAGCCGCGAAACCGTCATCGGCCACGCCGAAGTCCGCCAGGTCTTCAAGCTTTCCCGCGGCCGCGCCGCCGGTTCGTATGTCACCGACGGACGCATCCACCGCAAGGCCCACGCCCGTGTCATCCGCGGCGGTATCC
>DATLIO010000335.1:0-5396 GCA_035539355.1 Luteolibacter sp. | reverse complement strand
GGGTAATTCATCCGCAGCCAGCGCCGTCGGGCCTTCCTCCTCCGATGCCGCCCGGGCCGGCGCACTCCGCGCCAGCGGGGGGCCCAATGGTGGTAACAGCGCAAAGTCCGGCTACATTTACGCTCAAAATTCAGCCGCCGCCGCGCTTGGGAACGATTACTTCTTCTACGTCTCAACATCCACGGCTACAGGTAACGTAACGTTCCCCACCTTTAATCCCTCAACCTATTCCACGCTCAACGCATCCTGGCTGGCCAACTCAACTTCGTTTGGTTCCGGTTCCGTGTTTTTCGCCATCCAGCTCAACGGTTCAGCGTGGTATGTCACTACCACCAGCTATCGAACCGCCACCAGCCCGAGCCTCGATCTCTTGAACTTGAGTTGGAGAAGCGTGACGTTATCCACCGCCGGTGCGGATACCCTCAGTTACAATACCCTGTCATCATCCACCTCCAGCGCGCTTTTCGGACCAAGTGATTCGATCACCGGTGTGGGTTTCTACATCGACGATATGCCTGTTCCACCCAGCGGGCTCGTAACCTATCGGATCGACGACCTTCTCATTTCCGACATTCCGGAAACCAGCACCAGCCTCCTCGGGCTGATCGGATTCTCCGCCCTCGCGTTCCGCAGGAAAAAATAAGTCGGTTGCCGCGGATTTTCCGGCCAATTTCTCCGGCACGCGACCAATCGGAGAGAGAACCATGGCCGGAAACCCCACAGATGACAGGTTCGTCGCCTTGCTGATCGAAAACCAGAACCGCGTGTTCCGGTTTCTGATGACGCTCGTCCCCCGCCGGGAAGACGCGGAGGATCTCCTCCAGCAAACCAGCGTCACCCTTTGGCGCAGCCGCGACAAATACGATCCCGCGGCCGGGGATTTCACGAGCTGGGCCTGCGCCATCGCCCACAACCATGTCCGGAATTTCCGCCGCAAGGAAACCACGCGCAGGAACATCCTCAGCGAGCAGATCGAGCAGGCGCTGATCGAAACCCGCGCCGCCCATTCATCACTCATGGACGAATGGCACCGCGCCCTCGGCCAGTGTCTGGAAAAGCTCACCCCGCACCAGCGGACGATCGTCGAGGATTGCTACGGCGGTGACAGCCGGATCAAGGACGCCGCGAACGGGACGGGAAAAACCCCGAACGCGATCTACAAAATCCTCCGCGGCATCCGCTCGTTGCTCCACGATTGCATCCGCAGGTCGATTCCGGAAGGAGGCCTGTCATGAACGACGATCTCAAGGATCTGGCCGACGGTTACATCGCCGATCAACTGAGCGACGCGCAAATGGCGGAGTTGGAAAACAAGCTCCGCGACGACGAACAGGCGCGGCTCGATTTCCTCGCTTATCTCGAAGTTCACGCCGGACTCGGTTGGCATCACCGCGGTTCCGATGGACAGCAGATTCATCTCCGGAACGAGCCAAAGATCCACGTCGTCGATTTCAGGCGTCACATCCTTCCCATCGCGGCAGTGATCGCGTTGCTGGCCGTGCTCGGGTTCCTGTTTCTTCGCCCTGCCTCGGACGACACGATCGTCGTGGTCAAAGCCAGTCTCCATGGCCAATGGGCCGATGGCGTCGAAGTGGGAACCGGCACCAAACTCAACGCCGGACGCTGGGAACTGCAGAGCGGACTCGTCGAACTCGAAACCGGAACCGGCACCACGCTCCTGCTGGAAGGCCCCGCAAGCATCGATCTCAACGACAAGCTCCACGCCCGTCTCATTTCCGGAATTCTGGTCGTCCGCATGCCGAAAGGAAAATCCGGCTTCGTCGTCGACATGCCGCGCATGAAGATCACCGACCTCGGTACGGAATTCGGCGTGAGCGTTTCCGCCGACGGCGAATCCCGCGTGCAGGTCTACGATGGAAAAGTGCGGGCCGAATCGAACGGCTCCGCGAAAAAGGAACTCGGCGCCGGAGAAACCATGCTCTGCTCGCTGGACGGGGAAATGAAGCCGGCGAAATTCAACGCCGACCGCTTCATCCGCACGTTTCCTCCGGTGAGGCCCGGGTATCAGGCGGGTGGTCCGCTTTACAGCAAGAGCACGCTCGGATCCGTCGATGTCGCGCCGGTCACACGCCCGGTCACGATCGACGGTGATCTTTCCGAATGGAATCGGGCCGGCCTGTTCAGGACAACCTGCGAAGCTCCTTACGATGCCGCGTACTTCGTCGAAGGCATGATGATGTACGATGCGGACCACCTTTATCTGGCGGCTCATGTCGGCGATCCCGAGCCGATGAAAAACGCGGCCCGGCCCGGCTTCGAATTCGCAGGCGGCTCGGTGATCGTCCGGATTTCCGCCGACCGCACGTTGGCTTGGCCGCTGAAAGGAACCACGGCCGACGCCCGCTCGAAAGCCCCTTCGCCGGATTCCATCAACGAACGGATCTCGAACATCATCATGTGGCATGACGCCGGCTCCAATGAAGCGCAACTGCAGCTCACGCATGGATTCGACTCCCGCGGATCGAAGACCAACCCGGCGGGATGGTCGGGCACGTTCCGCAAGGCTGCCGACGGACGCGGTTACCTCCTCGAATACAGGATTCCATGGGCGCTGCTGAACTGCGCGGACGATCCGCCACGGGCGGGCGATCATCTCGCCGGATTGTGGATGGCTCATTGGAGCGATGCGGAAGGGCGGGTCTGCCGCGGCCAGTTGGTTGATGTCACCAACCACGACGCCGCACGCACTTCGAACATCCCTCCCTACATTTTTTTCCAAAACGGCCCTTGCTGGGGAAAGGTGAATTATCTTCCCATGACGGAGTAACCCATGAAACTCCGCTTCCTCTCTTTCCTCGCACCGCTTGTCTCTTCGTTCGCCATCGCCCAGGAGGTGAAACTGCCGGAGAAAAAGGATTTCCAGCTCTTCCTCCTCGCCGGCCAGTCCAACATGGCGGGCCGCGGCAAACAGGATGAGGAATCCCGCAAAACCGATCCGCGCATCCTCGCCTTGAACAAGAAGCGCGAATGGCAGGTCGCCGCCGATCCCCTCCACTGGGACAAATCCGCCGCAGGAACCGGCCTCGCCCGGCCTTTCGCCGCGGTCATCGCCGGAAAAAATCCCGGAGCAACCATCGGTCTCATCCCGACCGCATGCGGCGGCTCACCCATCGATACCTGGCAACCCGGCAAACACTGGAGCCAGACGAACAGCGATCCGTGGGACGATTCCATCGCGGCGGCAAAGGTCGCGATGAAGGACGGCACCCTGAAAGCGATCCTCTGGCATCAGGGTGAATCCGATTCCAACGCGAAAGAGGCGCCACTCTACAAAGAGAAGCTGAAGGACCTCATCGAACGATTCCGCAAGGAGCTCGGTGATCCGGAACTCCCCTTCATCATCGGCCAGCTCGGCCGTTTCCCGGCGAAACCCTGGGACGCAAACCGTGAAGCCGTCGATGCCGCCCAACAGGCCGTCGCCAAGGAAGTGAAGAACGTCCGCTTCGTTCCGGTGCCCGATCCGAAATCCATCGGCGACAACCTTCACTTCGACACGCCGACGCTCCGCATCATGGGGAAAGCGTACGCCGACGCGTATCTCGATATCATCGGCAAAGCCAAACCGTGATCAACGGCGGCGGAGGATCGCGAGGAAGCCGATGCCGCACAGAGAAAGAAGCGCGTGCGACGGCTCCGGGACGATCGAAAGGGTCACGTCGTCGATGGTGAACGTGCGGCCGTCACCACCCGCTCCATAGCCGAAGTAGATCGTATCGAAGGTATCGACGTAGTTCGTGTCCGAATTCAGGACATTGGAAGCCAAGGTGCCGCCCAAGACTCCATTTTCCAACCAGTATCCGGTGACCTTGACCTGCGTCGCGGACAAGCGCTCGACCGAAAGCGACATCGTCAGCGGAGTCACCCCCAATGTGGGCATCCGGTCATTGAGCACCGCCACCGAGGCCGCGCTGCTGGTCGTCACGATGTTCGCATTGCCTGTCCGATAATAGACATTCGACTGGAGGGTTCCGCCGCCGTCATCCAGAGCCGTCGATACCGCCAGCATGTAGCCTTCGTCGGTTGTCGCCCAAGGACTGCTGCCTTGGTTCGAACTGAAAGTGCTCCCCGTGTCGAAGAGACCGATCCGCCACATCGCCGAACTGTTCGGAACCGAACTCATCGCCGTGACCTGCATGCTCAGCGTCATGATTTCACCCACGGCCAGCGATGTCGGGGTGAATTGCTTGAAAACCGATTGGTTTGTCGTTGCGGTGTTGCTCGTGAACTGCAGACCGCCGCTCGCCGCGGAGAAGGTGGAAAATCCGGCCGAAGAGGAATACCAGCCGACGGAATTAGGGTTCGACGGATTCGTCGAAAAGTCATCCTGGATGATGTTCGCGGCGTTGGAGAAAGCGGCACCTGCCAGCAAAGCGGAAACGGCGATTTTTGCGCAGTTAGATAGAACCATGGCGGGACAACCTAGTTGCCTGCAATTGATTCGCATCGTAATAAACTTCGATTTATTTCGTTTAAAATCCATCAATCAGGCTGATTCCGCGAATCGGCGACCATACTCAGCGTATTCCATTCTCCGCCAATGCTCATCCGCTCTTTCGTTCTCGTCTCGCTTTCCATCACCACTCTCCTCGCAGCTCCTCGCTCCATCACCGATTTCGCTGCGAAAGCGGAAAGGCGCGAACCTGTCTCCGTGGTCTTCTTCGGTGGATCGCTCACGTTCGGCGCGAATGCCAGTGATCCGAACGTCACCAGCTATCGCGGCCGCATGATGAAATGGCTTCGCGAAAAGTATCCCGGGACTCCGATCGAATTCCATGACGCGGCCATCGGCGGAACCGGCTCGCAGCTCGGGATGTTCCGGCTTGAGCGTGACGTTCTGAGCCACAAGCCGGATCTCGTGTTCCTCGACTTCACCGTGAACGACGGATCCGATGAAACCGATGTCCAATCGCTCGCATCCTACGAACGCATCCTCCGCGAGCTCCTCAAATCGGATGCCGCGGTGATGCAGGTGATCATGCTGTTCAAATGGCATGCGGAAAAGGCCGGCGATATTCCGGTGCGGCACGCGGAACACATCAAACTCGCCAATGTTTACGGAGTCGCATCGGCCGACGTCTGCTCGTTCGTTCAGAACCGTGTCGCCCGGGGGATCAAAGCCGCGGACATCTGGAACATGGGTGACGGCGCCCATCCGGGTGATGAAGGCTACGAGCTGTTCTTTGAAGCCGTCCGCAGCCGATTCGAAATCGCCATCGCCACCAAGCCTTCCGCCGTCATTCCTGATCAGACCGTCTTTCCCGATCTCTATCCGGAACGCTCACGCACCCTTCTCGCCGACCATCTTCCCGCCGGATGGAAGATGCAGAAAACCTGGCGCACTTCGCTGTGGTTCGACGGCCTCGCCAGCCGGTGGA
>DATLIO010000334.1:0-2486 GCA_035539355.1 Luteolibacter sp. | reverse complement strand
CACGAATACACCTTCGCGTTGGTCGGCGAACCGACTTCGATGGAAGTCGTGCACGTCACCAAGGGATCGCTCTGGACCACGCTGAAAACCACCGGCAAGGCGGCCCACAGTTCACAGCCGCACAAGGGTGAGAACGCCATCATCAAACTGGTGAAGGCACTCGACACACTGGATCACCATCTGGGCACGAAACTCGCGGGGTTCACCCATCCGGTGCTCGGCGCATCGACGATGAACGTCGGTGTCATCGCCGGTGGCTCCCGCCCGAACATCGTGCCGGATCAGGCGACCGCCGTCATCGACATCCGCATCACCCCTTCCCTCGCGGCGGATGGAGGGGCGCTGAAATTGCTCGGCGACACGATCTCCGGATTTGATCTGCCCGTTGAAATCGTCAATCCCCACGAAAATCCACCGATGGAGACTTCCGAGGATCATCCGATCATCAAAGCGCTTCTGGCGAACGGTTCGAAACTCGCCGGCGCGCCCTGGTTTTCCGACGCGGCCCACCTTTCCAACGGTGGCATCCCCAGCGTGTGCATCGGACCGGGATCGATCGACCAGGCGCACACGATCGATGAGTTCATCGAAATCGCCGCTCTGGAGGCGGGAGCCGCCTTCTTCGAAAAATTCATCCGCAGCGTCGCAACGAACTGAAGATTTCCCGCGTATCCTCGTCCGAAATTCATGTCCACCCTGCAAGGCAAGACCCTCCTCGTCACCGGCGCATCCAGCGGCATCGGTCGCGCGCTCTGTGAACTGCTCGTCAGCCGCGGCGCGAACGTGCTCGGAGTCACCCGCAACCCGTCGGCCCTTTCCGAAGACGTTTCCCCGATCACGGCGGACCTGACCAAGCGGGAGGAGATTTCCTCGATCTTCCACGGGCTCGGAAAAATCGACGGCCTGGTGAATTGCGCCGGCGTGGCCTATCTCTCGCGCATCATCGACGGCAATCCGACCGACTGGGAGGAAATGTGGAGGGTCAACGTCATGGCACTCTCCCTGTGCTGCCAGCTTTCGCTCAAACATTTCCCGGCAGGCGGCGGACGCATCGTCAACGTCTCGTCGATGAGCGGCCACCGGGTCCCACCGACCGGCGGATTCTACGCACCGACGAAATTCGCCGTCAAAGCGATCACCGACGCGCTGCGCAGCGAATTGAAAGCCGCCGGTTCCGCGATCCAGGTCGGCAGCGTCTCACCGGGTTTCGTCGATACACCGATGCTCGAGCAATATTTCCGCGGCCGCGAGGACTCCATCGTGAAAACCCGCGCCGCGATGAAAATGCTCGATCCCTACGATGTCGCCTGGACCATCCTCTGCATCCTCGAGGCCCCGCCTCATGTGGAAATTGGTGACATTCTCGTACGTGGCAGCGGCCAGCACATGTGATACATTGGCCGCGTCAATGACGCTGATCCGCGCCTTCATCTCCTCCCTGCTCGCCTGCGCCGTGCTGTCGCTGGCCTCGTGCATCGATGGCCGCGAGGAAGTCTGGCTGAACGCCGATGGCAGTGGTCGTGCCGATCTTTTCTACGACGTCCCCGCATCGGCGGCCCGTTTTCATGGAGGGGTGAAGGGCATTGATGATCTGCTCGCTTCCCTCCTGAAGGACTTTCCGACAGCCACGCGGGAAATTTCGGAGAACGGAGACAGGCTGGCGGTCAGGGTGAAACTCCGCTTCCAATCCGCGGATCAGATTTCAAAACTCGCGGATTCCACGACAAGTGGTTCGGCACCCAAATCGTTCGAGTACCTCGCCGGCCAATTCGACGTCGAACGTTCGCTGACAGGGGTGAATTTCACCCGCACCATTTCACCCGGCAGGGCTTTGCCCAACGCCTTCATCCCTGCGGATGAGTTCCGCGACCGGAAACTCACCTACATCCTGCACCTGCCGATCGCCGCCTCGGAATCGACGGCGAACCGCACCGCAAACGGAGGGCGCACGCTGACCTGGGAGCAACCGCTCGCATCGGCGATGCGGAAGCCCATTGTCGTCCATTTCAAAGCGGAGATCATCCCCACCTGGGCGATGGGCCTCGCCATCGCGGCCGTGACCGGAACCGCATTGCTGGTTGCCCTGAAAATCCGGAACCGGAAATCGCCAACGGTCACTTCGCAGGCACCAGCGTGAGATGGTCGATGCCCACCATGTTCCCCATCGAGGCTTTCGGATTCGGCGTCAGGATTTCGAGGATCAGTTCGTTCAGACCGGCTTTGATCGCATGTCTGCCCAGCGTGACATCTCCCGTCGTCGCCACGTTCTGATTTGAATAGAGATCGATCTCAGGAATCGCGGATTCCCCGTTGAGCGTGATACGGAATTTCCCGTAGTCATGGGCTTTCGTGAAAACGGAAAGCACTTCGTAGTCGCCTGCCTTCGCGCTTTCGAAACGGAGGACCAGACGATCCCCCACTTCGCCCTTGGTCCACCAGATCTGGGAATTGTCCGACCACGAATCGGCTTTGAAACCGCTCATGTT
>DATLIO010000333.1:0-3038 GCA_035539355.1 Luteolibacter sp. | reverse complement strand
CCCCCGCCCTCCTGCGCTCCGCGAATTTCAACCGGTACTCCGCCGGGAAATGGAAGAACTCCGAGGCATACGGCTTCACCGACTTCCTGCCCATCGACGAAGAACCCGGAGGGCTCGACTACTATATTTTCCGTAGCACCGAAGGGGCACCCGATCCTCCCGCCACGCTGCCCGTCTTCGATTTCCGAGGAGCCGTCGAATCCGAAGCCCAGCTCCCCCTTCCGGGAAACACCGCTTCCATCCGTGGATTCGCCCTCGACGGCCTGCGTTACAACTCGCTTGGAACGATCCGCATCACGCCGAAGAACTCGATCATCCGCGGCACCGTCGCCTGGCAGAACACCGCCCAGCTCGAAGATCCGCCGATGAAGGAGGACGGCGTGATTCCTTACGGTGAAAACACCACCGTCCGCGCGATCGCCGACGAATTGAAGCTGGCATCCCTCCCGACCCTCGAAGCGAAGATGCATGTCATCTCGAAATGGTTTTCGAATGAGTTCACCTACACCCGTTACCTCACCATCAGCCGCCAGAGGACCCGGGACGAACCCTCCGCGATCTCCACTTTCCTGACGGAAAACCGCAACGGACACTGCGAGTATTTCGCCACCGCGGCTTCGCTGTTGCTGCGGGCGGCGGACGTCCCCACCCGTTATGCGATCGGTTATGTGGTCCGTGAAAAGGATGGCGACGGATACGTGGTCCGCGGCACACATGCCCACGCGTGGGTCCGGGCATGGGATGCGAAAACATCGACGTGGATCGACTTCGACCCCACTCCGGGCAACTGGCTGTCGATGGAACCCTCCCATCAATCGTCTCTCCAGTGGCTTTCCGACGCCTATCTCAAGATCCGCGAGGATTTCGGCCTGTGGCGCACCGACCCCGCGAACCGCACGGGTCTTGGCATCGGCATGGCCATCATCGGAGCGCTCGTGCTTGCCTTCGTCGGATACCGCCTGTGGAAATCGAAGAAAGTGGTTTCTTCGTCGGCACGGGAATTCCGGGACAACGTCGGTCCCGCCATCCGCACACCGTTGCACGAACTGGAACCCGTCGCCGGACGATGGCTCGGGCCAAGACCCGCGGGGCTTCCCTACTCGAAGTGGCTTCTCGGACTGAAACCGCAGCTCGAAGAACCGGCCCAGCTCGATGAAGCCATCGCGCTGCACCAACATCTCCGTTACGATCCGGCTTCATCCGATGCTTCCGTTGAGCCGCTCAAGGTCTTGGTGGAGCGGATCCAAACTCATTTGAAAGGTAGAACGTGATGGCCCATCGCGCCCTACCGTTCTGATAAAAAAAGCCCGGCCTTCCGGCCGGGCTTTTCCTTTGAATCGTTGGACCGGAAATCACTTCGCGGCCGCGACAACGCTTTCCTTGGTGATGCCGAGTTCCTTGAACACGGTGTTGCCCGGAGCGCTGATGCCGAAACGGTCGATGGCGATGATCCTGCCTTCGTCGCCGACGTATTTCCACCAGAGGGCGGAAACACCCGCTTCGATGGCGATGCGCTTCTTCACGGCCTTCGGCAGGACGCTTTCCTTGTATTCCGGGCTCTGGCGATCGAAGCGCTCGAAGCAAGGAAGGGAAACGACGCGGACACCGTCACCAAGTTCTGCGGCAGCGGCGACGGCGTGTTGAACTTCCGAACCGGTCGCGAGGATGATCGTGGTGAGCTCACCTTTTTCCTTCACCGCGACATAACCACCGCGGATCGCACCGTCGCGGCGCTCCTGCACGGAAAGGTCGTTCATCAACGGGATCGCCTGACGGCTGAGGATGAGGGCGGTCGGGCCATCCGAACGGTGCATCGCGGCGACGAACGCACCGGCGGTTTCCTCGGCGTCGCCCGGGCGGATGACATCGAGGTTCGGGATGACGCGGAGACCGCTGACGGTTTCGACCGGTTGGTGGGTCGGGCCGTCTTCACCGACACCGACGGAGTCGTGGGTGAAGATGTAGGTCACCGGAAGACCGGCGAGCGCGGCAAGGCGGATCGAACCGCGGAGGTAGTCGGCGAAGACGAGGAACGTCGCACCGCTCGCACGGAAGATGCCGTCATAGGCGATGCCGTTGCAGATCGCGCCCATCGCGTGTTCGCGGATGCCGAACCAGATGTTGCGGCCCTTCGGATTCTCGGCGGAAAAGTCACCTTCTCCATTGATGTAGTTTTTCGTGGAGCCGAAAAGGTCGGCGCTTCCGGTGAGCAGTTGTGGAACGGCTTTAGCGACGGCGTTGATGACGGTGCCGCCTGCGGAACGGGTGGCGTCCTTGTAATCGGCGGCGAAGGCCGGGATCTTGTCGCTGAGATCGGCAGGCACCGAGTAGGCGATGCCGGCGGTCAGCTCCTCGGCGAGCGCCGGGTTTGCCTTGGCCCAGGTGTCGTAGGTGGCCTGCCATGCGTCGAACTCGCCTTTGAGAGCCTTTTTGCGCTCGGCGAAGAACGCCTTGGTCTCAGGGGAAACGTAGAAATGCTCGTCGGCCGGAAGACCGAGACCCGCGCGGGCGGAATCAACGAACTTCGCGCCGCCTTCGCCGTGGCCTTTGGCGGTGCCGGCGACTTCAGGGATGCCTTTGCCGATGATCGTCTTGGCGATGATCACCTTCGGCTTGCCGCTCTTGCTGTTCCTTGCGTTTTCGAGCGCCTTGGCGATCGCGGCGAAATCGTGGCCGTCGATGGTGACGGCTTCGAATTCCTGGGAGGTGAAATACTGCTCGGCGTTTTCGCTCTGCGTGACCTTGGCCATCGCGTCGAGGGTCACGTCGTTCGAGTCATAGATGAGAACGAGGTTGTCGAGCTTGTTGTGGCCGGCGAAGGCGATCGCTTCCTTGGCGACGCCTTCCTGAAGGCAGCCGTCACCGAGCAGGGCGAAGACGTGCTGGTCGAAGATCGTGTGCTCCGGAGTGTTGAAATGAGCGGCGGCGCGTTTTGCGGAGAGGGCGTAACCGACGGCGTTGCCCACGCCCTGACCAAGCGGGCCGGTCGTTGCCTCGACGCCCGGGGTTTCATGGAACTCCGGGTGACCGGCGGTGAT
>DATLIO010000332.1:0-4070 GCA_035539355.1 Luteolibacter sp. | reverse complement strand
CGATGATCCTCTCCCACGTCAACGACGCCGGCTTCTGGATCGTCAAGGAATCGCTCGGACTGACCGTCCCGCAAACCCTCCGCACCTGGACGGTCACCGAAACATTGATCGGTGTCACCGGCCTCGCCGTTGCATGGGGACTGGATTTGGTCTTCTGATGAGGTAAGATCACCGGCATGCAGACCGCGCCTCCGGAATTCGACGAACTCGACGCCCTGATCCGGCTTCTGGACGACGAAACTCCGGAAGTCCGCGAACGCGTCGCCGAACGGATCGGCCAATGCGGCGGAGATCTCAGTGAATGGCTTTCTTCACGGCCGCATGAACTGACGCGCAGGGAAAGAACCCTGCTCGAGCAGATGCTCCTGCCATCCAGACGCGATGCGCTGGTCCGGGACTGGATCATCCCCAGCGGCGGCGCCTCCGCGCTCCAGGAGGATTGGGAATCCTTCGAAGCGCTGCTGCGCATCCTTTCGGATTTCCTGCACGATGGCATCACCCTGCGCCAACCGCTTTCGGACGCGCTCGATCTCCTGGCGGAGGAGGCCGCCGAAAACGGCGTGATCACCGAACGCGATCTCTGCACGTTCCTCTTCAACGGTTCGCGGCTCCAGGGAAACCGTTCGGATTACTATGATCCCCGTAATTCAGACCTTGCATGGGGTCTGGCCGAAGGTTCGTCGAACCCCATCGGCCTGAGCCTGATCTTCATCCTCACGGCACGACGGCTCGACATGGAAGTGGAGGGCGTCAATTTCCCCGGCCATTTCCTCACGCGTATTTTCGAGGACGGTTATCCGCTGATCGTCGATTGCTTCGACAACGGGCGCATCCATTTCCAATCGTCGCTGCTTGAATCCGGATCGGAACTGACCCGCCAACAGAGAAGTTCGCTGCGCGAGTCCGCCGGGCCTGGGATCATCCTCGTCCGTCTGCTCAACAACCTTGTCACCGCGTTGGAACACGCGGGCAGAAAAGAAGACGCGGAACTGGTGTCGACGCTCCAGAAAACACTCTGACGCTCACCAGACTCCGAGCGCCTCAAGCTGCTTGGTCGCCGCCGCCGCCCATCCGCGGTTGGCAGCCGGGGACGCGGGTGAAGGATGCAGCACCTTCCCGACCACCGCTTTGCTTCCGGTCATCTCGGCCGCGCGTTTCAGCCGTTCCTCCGCGAAGGCGCCGACACCCACGAGATACGATGGCTTCAGGATCTCCACGACTTTCGCCAGATGGGCGAGGCAGGCCTTTTCGACAGGTGCCATCTCGGCGGACGAAATCTTGTCAGGGGTCAGGTTCGCCCCCGTCGCTCCCATCCAGACGAGCGGGCAGTAATTGAGGACGAAGTGTTCCTCAAAAAAGGTTTCGGCTTTTCCGAACCGTTCCGCGAACAGCCCCCACAATCTCCGGCCGCTGACTTCGGACCGCGTGCAGGCGAAACCTTCGATCGGACGCTTCGGATGTTCGCGCGCGGGTTTTCCGACAGGTTCGTCGATCCCCATCCAATCCTTCACCGCCGGGATTTCACCGAACGGCACGCCGGTCTGCGCCATGCCGAAAGGTCCCGGATTCATCCCGAGAAAAAGCACCTTCTTCGGCGCGGAGGCGAAACGTTCCAGATACACCTCATGCGGAGCCCACGCATATTCGAGCGGCTGGTAGACATACTCGACCGGCGGATTGAAAACCAGTCCTTCGAGGTCCTTTGAAAGGCGCTTAGCCGCTTCGATCATGCGATTCACGGCGTCACTCAAACGTTCTTCCACGCGATGAGCAACACCACAAACGCCACCGGCAGATAGAGCAGCGTCGAAAAGAAAAGCCGCCGTGCCGATGTGCGTTCGCCATCTTTCGAGAACTTGAGCGCGAGGCCGGCCATCAGGAATCCGAGCAAGGGCCCGACGATCAGCCAGAGCAGGTTCGCGAAGCCGGTCGCCGCGGGCAGCAGCGAGAAGACGCCGAGCGACACCGCGAAGATCGCGGAAAGGATGCCGCTTTTCCGTCCGGAAACATCGCCGTTCGACCACATCTTGTAGCCGGCGTCCTCGTATTCCGCACGGCACAGCCAGTTGATCGCGACGAAATGCGGAAGCTGCCAGAGGAACAGAAGCCCGAAAAGGAACCATGCCTCGATGCCCATCGAGCCGCCCGCTCCGGCCCAGCCGATCATCGGCGGGATCGCTCCGGGAATCGCTCCGACGAGCGTGTTCACCGAGCTGATGCGTTTGAGAGGGGTGTAGATGAAAACGTAAACCGCCACCGTCGCCGCGGTGAGATAAGCCGCGAGGTGGCCGACACTCGCGGCGAGATGGATGATCCCGAGCGCCGAAAGGATCCATCCGACTCCGAACGCGACCATCGGATCCATCCGGCGGGATGGCAGCGGACGGTTCGCCGTGCGTTGCATCCGTGCGTCGAGCTCGATTTCCATGAGCTGGTTGAAAGCGGCCGAACCGAAAGCCGCCGCCGCCGTGCCGAGCAACGTGTGGACGAGTTTCAGCCAATCGGTCGACGCACCTTTTGAAGCGAGCAGAAAGCCGAAGAAAGTGGTCACCAGGACGAAGAAATTCAGCCGGACTTTCATGAGGACCATCAGGTCCTGGCGCAGACCCGGGTTTTCCGGCTCCATCGTGCTCGCTTCTTCTGTTTTTTCCGGTTCCGCCATCGCTGCGCGCGCACCATGAAGCGGCCCACCCCGCATTCCAAGCCGGAGTTTACGCGTGTTGCATTCGCTGGACACCCCGAAAAACGCACGTTATGACTGAAAACCTGCCACCATGCGCTTTCCTTTGCTCCTTCTTTTCTGCTCGCTGAGCCTCGCCTCCGCCGCTCCGCGGACATGGACCGACGTGCAAAACCGCAAGGTGGAGGCGGAGTTCGTCCGCGTGGACGGGGAAACCGTGATCTTCAAGATGAAGGACGGCCGCGAGATGCCTTTCCCGCTCGCGAAGCTTTCGGAACCGGATAAGCTCCTCCTCAAAGCGATCCCGGTGGAGAAACCGGAGAACATGCCGACCGACAAAGGCGGGGAAGATAACGAACCCGTCGGCCGCACGCTCAATTTCGACGATGCATGGCCGGATCGCGTCACTTTCAACGGCGATCCCGAAATCAAGGTCGTCACCGAAAGCTCGGATGAAAAGCAGTTCATCTACGAAAGCGCGAACTACCGGTATGTCTGCGATGCGCGGCTTTCGATCACCGTGGTGAAGGGGTTCGCTGTGATGTTCGAGGCCACCAACCTGTTCTGCGCGACGGTCCCGCTCGCCTTGAACGGCGGCAGCCCGGCCAAGGGCAAACACCAGATCCTTCTTTTTGAAAACAAGGAGGACTACGTCAAAGCCGGTGGTCCTCCGACCAGCGCCGGCGTTTTCATCGGCGGACGCAATGTGGTGATGGTTCCGCTTGAAAGCCTCGGAGTGAGACCCGTCGGCAGCGGTTACATGCTGGATCGTGACAAGAGCAACAAGACGCTTCCCCACGAACTCGCCCACCAGCTGACCCCGCGCTACTACTATGCGGAAGGTGCCCGCGGCTGGTTCAGCGAAGGCATCGCGGAATACATCGCCGTCACGCCTTACCGCGCCGGTTCGTTCGGCGTGCGCAACAATTTCCGCGACATCGTCCAGTATGCCACCGGATACGGCGAGGATGGCCGTGGTGGCCGCGCGCTCACAACGAAGATCAAGCTGCCGAAACTGAAGACCTGGATGCTCCAGTCCTACGACAAGTTCACCGACACCCCGCAGATCAACTACGGCAGCGGCCTGCTCATCACAACTTACTTCCTGCATCTCGACGGCAACAAGGACGGCGCCCGTTTGAAGGCGTTCCTCAAGGCTCTCCGCGAAGGCAAGGAAGGCGAGGAAGCGCTGGCAGTCCTTCTCGACGGACGGTCCTTCGAGGACATGGAGAAGGTCATCATGAAGGGTTGGGGCAGCAAGGGCGTCGACTTCACCGTCGGTGAATGACCCGCTCAGACCCGCGAAATCTTTCCTGACGCGGTGCGCTGCAATTTTTCCACGAACGTGAATTTCAGCGGCACTTTGTAAGCGGCGAGCTGTTCGCGGCAG